>NZ_JBNQTI010000053.1:0-47029 GCF_050325825.1 Kitasatospora sp. LaBMicrA B282 | reverse complement strand
CGGGCGCAGGCGCGAAGAAGGGCGCCCAGCCGCGGAAGAAGCCCGCGCCGGGCGGCATGCGCGGGGCCGGGGCCGGGCGGCCCCGGAGCGGGTCCGGTGGCGGCGGTGCGGCGGCCAAGCGGGGCAAGCCGCGCGGGCGCTCCTGAGGGTTACGGCCGCGCCGCGGTGACGGAGATCACCGATCGGTCCTCGGGTACCAGCGCTGCAGGTAGCCGGTGACTTCCTCGGTGCGGTGGGTGCGCAGCGCCAGGTGGCGGTCCGGGCGGACCAGGAGCAGGGCGCCCGGGGGCAGCAGGCGGCGGGTGCTGGGGGAGGGCGGCAGCCGGTGCACGGTGAGCGGCACCGGGTGGGCGGCCAGCGCGGCGGTCAGCCGGGGGTCGGGCGCGGTGGCCCCGGTGACCTGGAGCAGCGTCCAGTGCCCGTAGTCCAGCAGGTCGTGCAGCCGCCGCCGGCCGGTCGCGGTCCACACCGCGAGGTCCGGCAGGCGGTCCCCGCCGCCCGCGGCGGAGAGCGCGCTCTCCCGGTGGTGCAGGTCGAGGTCGCTCAGGCCGGTGCGGATCGCGCCGGAGACCAGGCGGGTGCGCAGCAGCGGGCCGCCGGCCAGCCGCAGGCCGAGCAGGCTCCACCGGGTGGCGGGCAGTTCCAGCACGTCGAAGCGGGTGCGGCGGAGCACCCGCCGGGCGGTGCGCAGCTGCTCATCGGCGTAGGTGTCGAGCAGCTCCGCCCGCGCGCGGCCGCGGGCCACGGCGGCCAGCTTCCAGGCCAGGTTGTGGGCGCCGCGCAGACCGGTGTTCAGGCCGTGCCCGCCGACCGGTGCCCACAGGTGGGCGCTGTCGCCCGCGAGCAGGGCGCGGCCGGCGCGCAGTGAGCCGGCGAACCGGTCCTGGAAGCGGGCCCGGTTGGCCCACGGCGGATCGGTCGGCAGCAGCCGCAGTTCGGGCTCGCGGGCGGCGTGGGCCAGGAAGTCGCGCATCTCGGCCGTGGTCACCGGGGTCATCGGGGCGTCGTCCGGCTCGTCGGTGAAGCCGAAGAGGCGGTAGCCGCCGCCGGGCCTCGGCGCGCAGCCGGCCGACAGGCCACGGTCCAGGAAGAAGTAGCTGCGGCCCGGGTCGTAGCGCCGGCTCCACTCGACCTCGGCGTTGATCTGCTTGACCCGCAGCCGGGGGCGCGGCGCACCGTCGAAGGTCAGGCCGGCCGCCTCCCGGACCAGGCTGCGCGAGCCCTCGCAGCCGACCACCCAGCCGCACCGCAGGGTCTGCCGGTCGCCGTCGGCCGTGCGGACGTCGACCTCGGCGTGGTCGGTGCCGAGCCGCACCGCCACCGCCTCGGTCGACCAGCTGATCGCGCCGCCCACCTCGGCCAGCCGCTCGGCCAACAGCCGCTCGGTGTCGTCCTGTTCGATCGACAGGGCGTGCGGGTGGCGGGTGCCGGGCATGGTCAGGTCGAGCACGGCGACCGGGTGTCCGGCGGCGACCAGCTCGGCGCACTGCACCGGCAGGCCGTGCGCCGCGAACCGGTCGGCGCAACCCAGGTCGGCGAGCACCTCCAGCGCCCGCTGCCAGATCACCCCGGCCCGGGCCTCGCGCTTGCCGCGGTCCTGCTTCTCCAGCAACCGCACCGCCAGCCCGTGCTGGTGCAGTCCGATCGCCAGCGCCAGGCCGGTCGGGCCGGCCCCGACGACCACCACCTCGCAGTCCAGCCCGCCCGCCGCCATGTCGGCCTCCGTGGTGTCGTCCGTGCCGTCAGCTCGCCTCGCGCACGAGCTTCTCCAGCCGCCCGAGCAGCGCGTCGACCGGTGGCAGCGCGAGCATCCGGCGCTGGGCGGCGCGGGCCCGGGCGGCGGTGGCGGGGTCGGCGAGCAGCGCGCGGCAGGCGGCGGCGAGGTCGGCGGGGCTCGCGGGGGTGGGCAGTCGGCGGCCGAGGCCGAGCTCCTGGACCCGGTCCGCGTTGGCCGGCTGGTCGCCGAAGCAGGGCAGCACCGCCATCGGCACCCCGGCCCCGACGGCCTCCCGCACGCTGTTGTAGCCGCCGTGGGTGACCAGCAGCTGGGCGCAGCGCAGCACCAGCGACTGGTCGACGGCGTCCACCAGGTGCACCCGCTCCGAGGCGAGCGCCGGGTCCACCGGGACGCCACCGGTGGCGACCACGGAGTGGCAGTCCAGCTCGGCCAGCCCGGCCACGATGGTCTCCAGCAGGCCCGTGGCGTCGAACACGCCGATGGGCAGCACGGTGCCGATGGTGGCCAGCACCAGGGGTTGCTCGGTGGGCAGTTCGGCCAGCCAGGCGGGCAGCGCGGCGCCGGGCCGCACGGTGGCCGGTTGCTGGTACCGCAGCACGGTGGTGGGGCCGGCCCAGCCGGTGAAGGAGTACTCCGCGGGCATGCAGTCCAGTCGCCCGTACCGGTGCAGCGCGGCCGGGTCGGGCTCGGCGGGCAGGCCGAGGTCGGCGCGGCGGCGGTTCAGCGCCGGCAGCAGCGTGGCGGGGGCCAGGTGGTTGGCCACCCCCGAGGGGGCGGCGAGCTGCGGCACGCCGAGCGCCTCGGCGACCAGGTGGCCGGTGAACTCGCCGCCGTCCCGCAGCACCAGGTCCGGGGCGAAGGCGCGGGCCGGCGGGAGCAGGGCCTGGTAGCCCTCGTTCAGGTGCGGGCCGGCGAACCGCGCCAGCACCTGCTCCAGGTCGGGCCGGTCGGCCGGGGGGCGGTGGTCCAGCGGGTCGGGCAGCACCGGGGCCAGGTCCACCGGCAGGTCGGTGAGCGGGCCGAGCAGCCGGGGCGGGGCGGCGATCAGCACCCGGTGCCGGGCGGCGGCCAGCGCGCTGACCAGCGGCAGCACCGCGTTGACGTGGGAGGTGGAGCCGGTGACGGTGACCAGGACGCGCACGGGGTTCCTCCAGGGCCGGATGCCCAACACGGTAGTCCACGAACGTCGCGGAGCCGGGCCGTCCGCGCGTGTCGGGCCCGGCGGCCGGGGCGGGTGCGCCGCCGCGCGGCGCACGTGGGCGGCGTGCGCGGGGGCGTCCGCCCCGACGTGCCGGAGTGCGCCTGCGCCGGCCTCACGCCCGGGCCGCGCGGTCGAAGAAGTCCGCGTAGAACGCCAGCAGTTCGACCACCGCGGTCGGCACCTCGGCGACCTCGCCGGCCGCCCGGGCCAGGCGGGCGAAGCGCGCGGCGAACGAGCGGCGGGCCACGTCGGGGCGGGCGACGGGCCGCGGCGGAGCGGGCAGTTCGAAGGAGGGGCCGGCGGTGCGCCCGGCCCGCCCGGACTCCAGGGTGACCAGCACCTCGGCGAGCGGCCGGAGCAGGCCGGTCATCACGTCGATCGCCGCGTTCATCAGCCGGGAGCGGCGCAGGCTGGCGTCCGGGCTCTCCGCGAAGTGCTGCGCCATCAACTGGAGCGCCAGCCCGTAGCAGTGGTTGAACAGGGTGAGCACGGCGCGCGCGGTCGGGGTGGTCACCGGGTCCTTGGCCGCGTCGCCGTCGCCCAGGGTGGGGTTGCGCAGCACCGGGTAGGCGGGCTGCCAGGGCAGCAGCAGGCCGTGCGGGCCGGTGACCCGTTCGTCGGCGAGGGTCCGGCTGATCCCGCAGAAGGTGTGGAAGTGCGAGGGCTCGGCCGCCGCTCCGGTGGCGCCACGGCCCTCGCCCTGCTCGGTGATCAGGTCCACCGCGACCAGTGCGGAGGCCAGGTCGTCCACCTCCAACTGGTAGTCGGGGTGGACCCGTTCGACCGACTCGCGGAGGAACAGGTGGTGCTCGCCGCCGCCCCGGCCGCGCTGCACCAGGAAGAGGTCCGGCAGCCGCTGCAGGCCGTCCCGGATCGCCGCGTACAGCTCGCTGATCGAGCCCCAGCCGTGCCCGCCCGGGTCTCCGGCCAGCGCCGGGACCAGCCCCGCCGGCTGCTCGATCGCGACGAACCGGCTGACGCTTCCGATGTGCAGGCCTTCGAGCGCGAAGTCCAGCGGGACCGGCAACTCGGCGTTGAGCGTGCCGAAGTCGATCGCCGGCAGGTGGAACGGCTCGCCCAGCGCGGTGAGGATGTTGTTGGCCAGCAGGAAGTGGATCATCTCCTCGCGGGCCACGGCCAGCAGCGCCCCGCGCATCCCGTCGTCCAGGGTGGCCCCGCCCCGGCCGCAGGCCAGCGCCAACTGCCGCTCGGACCATTGTCCTTGGCGGACCAGGCGGAGCGCCGCACCGTGCGTGGGCAGCGAGAAGGCGGCGTACAGGTACTGCAGCATCACCGCCAGCTCCAGGGTGACGGCCTGCCGCAGGGCGGTGAGCAGTTCGCCGCGGGTGCGCAGCGGACGGGCGGTGGCCGGGGGTCCGGGTGCGGGCTCGGGCAGCCGGGCCGCCGCCTGCTGGTTGCGCAGGTAGGCCAGCAGCAGCCGGGCCTTGGCGTCGGTCAGGTCGCGGGTGGGCGGCATGTAGTACGTGCGGTCCCGGTTGGCCGGGTCGCACATCTGCCAGATCAGTTCGGCGTAGGTGGCGACCTTGCAGCGGTCGGCGAGGCTGAACACCTCGGCGGTCATGAAGGGCGAGAGCTGCTCGTAGAAGGCGAAGACCTCGCGGTGCAGCAGGGCGAAGTCCACCTCGTGGTCGGGGATCCGGTCCAGGTGCCAGTCGTCCGGCAGCACCCGGACGGCCAGCGCGCCCGCGCCCGCCCAGCGGGCCTGCGGATCGGCGTCGTCGAAGCCGGTCGGGTCGAGGGCGTCGTCGGCGTCTTCGGTGGGGTGGACGGCGGTGAGCAGCACCCGGCCGCAGCCCGCGCGGTCGCCGCGCAGCTCCAGGACGCCCGTGCCGTGCGCGTCCAGCCGCACCCGGCCCGGCAGGGTGAGCAGCTCGGCGGGCCCGCCGGTGGCCGGGTTCGGGTACGGGCGGGGCCGGACGGTCGCGCCGGCGGCCGGCTCGCCGCGCAGGTACCCGCGCAGCGGCACCCGGGCGGCGTGGTCCCGGCCGCGCGCCGCGTCGCGGTGGTGCAGCGTCAGGAACGCCTGGTCGCTCTGGACGTGGAGTTGCCGCTCGACCAGGTCGACGCCGTCGCCGACCAGCAGCAGCCCCTCGTCCCGCTCGGCTCCGTCGGCGTCGGCGGGCACGGTGACGATGCCCGCGGTCCGCTCGGCCCGGTAGGCCGGGCCGGGCACCCGGGCCAGCAGCCGGCCGCTCGCGGTGCGCAGCTCCAGGTCGCCGAAGTCGGTCGGCGGCCCGGGCGGGGTGCCGTGGTGGGTCAGCGGCACGGCCGTGACCAGGTTGAGGGTGGCCCGCCCGTCGGCCAGCCGGACGGTCAGCGGGCCCAGGCCGCCCGCGCCGCGCGGCACCAGCAGCCGGCCGGCCGGGTAGCTGCGCAGTTCGGTGGCGTGCCACGGGGCGATGGTGCCCCGCACCCGCCAGCTGTTCGGCGCGTCCGGGGCCGGTGGTGCGGCCATCAGGTCCAGCGCGAACTGGACCACCAGGCCGTCCGTGGCGGTGGCCGCCCGGCGCAGTTCGGCGACCGCGGGCGAGCCGAGCCGGTCCGGCAGCCAGCAGAGCCCCTCCTCCCGGGCCACCGCGAACTGGTGCACCGCGCTGTAGCCGAGCTGGTCGGCCAGCGCGCGGTCGGGCGGCTGCCGGAAGCGGCTGAAGCCCACCCAGCGCGGCGGTTGCAGGCCGCGCACCTCGCCGCTGGCCAGGTAGCCGTGGTCGTGCGAGCGGCCGAGCCGGCCGAAGGCGAACCGCCCGACCATCAGCGTCATGGTGGACCGGGAGGCCGGGTCCAGGTCGAAGACCCGGGCGCGGTTCACGGTGGTGCGCAGGTAGGGGTTGTAGTGGCCCCAGACGTCGACGGCGCGGCCGAGCACCGGGTCGGGCGGCGCCGCAGTGGCCGGCGCGTCGGGCCCGGCGGGTTCCGCGGTCTCCACCGCGGTGATCCGGGCGTCCAGCCAGAAGTGGCCGTTGCCGGCGAAGTTCCAGCCCTTGGCCAGGCTGAACGGCCCGTCGGCGGTCCACCGGCCGGCGGCGTCGAAGTGCGGGCCGAGCCGTTGCAGGTGGTCGTGGAACTCGGCGGCCGGCCGGTCCGGCGGGACGGGCCCGGCCGCGGTGCGCACCCGGTGGCCGGCGAAGTCGACCAGACCGCAACGCGGGCCGGTGGGCAGCCTGGTGGTTGCGGTGCCGGCGAAGTGCAGCCGGGGCAGCTCCAGGACGCTCATCCGGCTGCCCCCGCCCGGCCGCCGCCCGCCTGTCGGCCGCCCGCCCGTCCGCCGCGTGACCGGCCGCCGCCGGGGAAGGCTGCCAGCTCCGCCACCGTCTGCCGGGCCGACTCGATCGCGCCCTCGATCCAGGCCGGTGCGGTCGAGCAGTGCTCCCCGGCGAAGAAGAGCCGGTGCACCGGCCGGGCGGCCCGGGCCCGCTCCCGTTCGCAGCTCGCCGCGTCCTGCCCCCAGCGGGTCGCGCAGCCGCCGGCCCACGGCGACTGCCCCCAGGCGGCGCTGGCACAGCCCAGCACCATGCCGGGGCGCAGCAGTTCGGGGTGGACCGCGGCCAGCTCGGTGAGCACCCGGCGGTGTCGCAGTGCGCCGGGCAGGCGACCCAGGTGCTCCGCCTCGGCCCCCAGGGTGTAGCTGGCGAGCAGGGCCGCGCCGGCGTCGGCGAGCGGGTCCGCGGTCTCCTCGGCGGGCGGGTAGTAGGTCTGCCGGATCCCGCCGGCGGTGAACGAGGCGCCGCCGGTGATGCCCGCGTGCTGCCAGAACGGCTCGCGGCAGTGCAGCGCCACCTTGGTGGCCGGGCAGTAGTCCACCTCGTCCAGCACGGCCCGCTTGTCGGCGTCCAGGCCGGTCATGGCGATCCGGCGCAGCGCCGGGAACGGCACGGTGCAGACCGCGAAGTCGGCCCGGTGGACGTCCGGGTGCGGCCCGGCACTGCGGGCGTGCACCAGCACCTCGCGTTCGCGGACCTCGATCCGGACCACCTCGCGCCCGAGGACGACCGGGCGGCGCAGCCGGCCCGCCAGGCGGTCGGTCAGC
The DNA here is from genome assembly GCF_050325825.1 of Kitasatospora sp. LaBMicrA B282. Classification (NCBI taxonomy): domain Bacteria; kingdom Bacillati; phylum Actinomycetota; class Actinomycetes; order Kitasatosporales; family Streptomycetaceae; genus Kitasatospora; species Kitasatospora sp. LaBMicrA B282. Next base: position 40,042 of record NZ_JBNQTI010000053.1, on the reverse strand, counting down.
TGGTCCATCCCGCCGCGCAGCCGCAGCAGGGTCGGGCCGGTCTCCACCAGGATGTCGTCCAGGAAGCTGTTCAGCCGCGGGCTGCACCCGGCCCGGAGGTCGGGGTGGGCGGCGAACAGCGCGTGCAGGTCCACCCGTCCGTCCGCCCGGAGCGGGTGGCCCGGCACCGCCAACTGCTCGACCAGCCCGAGCAGTTGGTCCCGCAGGTCGGCCGCCAGTTCCGCCCGCAGTTCCGGCGGTGCGACCGCCTCGACCACCGCGGTCAGCCAGGCGCCGACGGCGATGGTGGACGCCGAGTACGGCGGCGCAGGCGGCCCGGCGCCGTCGGCGGGCTCGGTCAGTCGGCGGCGGAAGTCGCTGATCAGCGGCTCGGCGGCGTCCTTGACCCGGACGAAGCCGGCGCCGGTGGCGAGCACCGCGTTCCCCTCGGCGAACAGGGTGCGGAACTCGGTGAGTCGCTCACTGAGCTGCAGGAGGTCCAGGTACTCCAGGGTCAGGCGGTGGTGGTCCGGGATCCGCATCGCGCCCAGTTCGACCAGCGGCGCCCCGGGGCCGCTGCCGAAACGGTGGGTGAGGATCCGTCCGCCGATCCGGCGGTCCGCCTCCAGCACGGTGACCCGGTACCCGAGCCGCTCCAGTTCCCAGGCGGCGACCAGGCCCGCCACGCCCGCGCCGATCACGGTCACCCGGCGAGCAGGGCGCATCGCAGCCACCTCCGGTCACGGGCGGGGCCGGCGGGGGCGCCGGCCGGGTCGAGTGCGACCGAAGTATCGACTGATCATCAGGTCGTCCGGCGGTCCGCCGTGCCGATGCGTCCACGAACCATGAGTCCGGGTGACGCGGCTACCGCCATTGGGACGCTCCGAGGTAGGTGCGTAACAAGCGTTTGGTATGTAAGGTGGCGCCGATCCGGCCCTCCCGGGGCGCCCGACGACTTACGGAGCCCGCATGTCCGACCCGGTCCAGCCGACCGCCGCCACGCACCCGGCGCCCGCCACGCCCGCCACGGCGCGGCTCCAGCAGGCGCGGGACGCCGCGGCGCGCGCCGGCATCGACGCGCTGCTGATCACCCCCGGCGCCGACCTGCGGTACCTGACCGGCTACCACGCCCTGCCGCTGGAACGGCTGACCTGCCTGGTGCTGCCGGTCGCGGGCGACCCCTTCCTGCTGGTCCCGGAGCTGGAGCGGCCCGCCGCCCAGGCGTCCCCCGCCGGCGGTCTCGGCGTGGAGATCGTCGGCTGGGCGGAGACGGCCGACCCGTACGCGATCGCCGCCGCGCGGCTGCCCGCGGGCGGCACCTTCGGCCTCGACAACCACATGTGGGCCGAGAAGGTGATGGCCTTCCGGCACGCCCTGCCCGGCGGGCGGCAGGTGCTCGCCGGCCCGCAGCTGAGCGAGCTGCGGATGCGCAAGACGCCGCAGGAGGTGGCGGCCCTGCGGGAGGCCGGCGCGGCCATCGACCGGGTGCACGCCCGGATGGCCGAGTGGCTGCGGGTGGGACGCACCGAGCGGGAGGTCGGCCGGGACATCGCGGAGGCGATCGCGGCCGAGGGTCACGTCCAGGTGGACTTCGTGATCGTCGGCTCGGGTCCGAACGGCGCCAGCCCGCACCACGAGCTCTCGGACCGGGTGATCGCCGCCGGCGACCCGGTGGTGGTCGACATCGGCGGCACCACCGCGGCCGGCTACTGCTCCGACTCGACCCGCTGCTACAGCCTCGGCGAGCCGCCCGCCGAGTACCGCCGGCTGTACCAGGTGCTGCTGGAGGCCCAGCGGGCGCAGACCGCCGCCGTGCGCCCGGGCATCACCGCCGAGCAGCTGGACGCGGTCGGCCGGGACGTCATCACGGCGGCCGGCTACGGCCCCGCCTTCCTGCACCGCACCGGGCACGGCATCGGGCTGGAGACCCACGAGGAGCCGTACATCGTCGCCGGTTCGGCCCGGCCGCTGGAGCCGGGCATGGCCTTCTCGGTCGAGCCCGGCATCTACCTGGCCGGGCGGTTCGGGGCGCGGATCGAGGACATCGTGGTCTGCACGGCCGAGGGCGGCGAACGGCTGAACCTGACGCCGCGGGAGCTGACGGTGCTCTGAGGCGGGGTGCGGGGCGCGGAGTGCCGGGTGCGGTGGTGGGCGGTCGCCGGTCAGCCGGGGTGGCCGGGGTGGCCGGGGATCGCGGCCAGGACGGACTCGGGGGAGGTCAGCACCGCCCAGAAGGTGGTGAGGTCCTCCTCGGGGTCCACCTCGTCGGGTTCCGGGTGCCGCCAGGCGACCGCGGAGTGCAGCACGGCGTGCTCGCGCGGCGCCAGCGCGGGCAGCGCCCAGCGCAGCTCCCGGGCGTCGGAGTCGCAGGACGTACCCCAGGTGGTGGTCCGGTCGTGGACCTGCGGCAGCAGGTCGCCCCAGCGGTGGGGAAGGTCGGGGTGGCGGCCCGTCGCCCGGTCGCACAGCTCCTCCTCGTCGGAGCTGCCCAGGGTCAGCACGGTCCGGTCGTTCCAGAGCGCGATCGCGACCAGGGACTGCGCGCCGCTGTAGTCGCACTGCACGTCGGCGGCCGGGTGGGGGAAGGCGGCCGACAGCTCGACCCGCTCCAGCGTCCGGCGGGCCGCCACCCGCCAGACGGCGCCCCAGCAGTCGGCGAGCGGGCGGTCGTCCGCGGCCTGCGCCGTCGTCCGCCGGGGGTCGAACCGGCAGAGCAGCAGCTCCAACTCGGCGTCCGGCCGGTCCCAGTGGAAGACCCGCGCACCGCCGGGCAGCCGGAACACCCGGTCGGGCAACGCGGGCAGCGGCCGGGAGTCGATGGTTGCGCCGAACGCCAGGCACCCGAGCAGCGTCGCCAGCGCGGGGGCGGTGCGGGCGGCGCCGGGCGTGCGGGGGACGGTGGGGAGCAGGCGGGGCATGCGGGGCAGCGTAGTGGGCGGGCGGGCGCCGCCCCGGGCGCCGGGCGTGGCCTCATCCGGCCGGCGCTAGGTGCGGGCGCTGGTGCGGGTGGGGCTGTTGAGGCGGGGTGCGGAGCGTGGGGCGGCCGCGGCGAGCATGGCCAGCCAGACGCCGACCAGCAGCAGGTGGATCCGCTGCGGGATGCCCTGGCCGCCGGGGTGGCCGAGCAGCGGGCCGACCGTGGCGATCGCCGCTGCCATCGCGGTCGGCAGCAGCCACGGTCCCCAGCGCCCGATTGCGGCGAGCTCCGGCAGGCCGCCGGTGCCTGTGCTGGTGCCGGTGCTGCGGCGGGCGGCCAGGATCAGCAGCGCCATCGACAGGAAGAGGAAGAAGTGCACCAGCGCGCTGGTCAGCGTGTGCCAGGGGTGCACCGCCTCGCAGCCCGGCTCCACCGAGGGCGCGCAGCTCATCGGCAGCGCGACGTCGGCCGCCGAGCAGAGGCCGAAGCCGACCATCGCCCACCAGCCACCGCGTGCCGTGCGGGCTGCCCGGGCCGCTTCCGCAGACCGCACACCGGCCGTGCCGGCCGCGCGGACCGCCAGCAGCGCGCCGGTGGTGACCAGCGTCGCCGTGGTCACCTCGATCGAGGCGAACAGGCGACGGAACGGCTGGTCGGCGGCGTAGAGCTCGCTGACGTAGGAGTTCGCCGGGGCGAGCCCGGTGGGCAGCAGGAACTCCAGCACCCAGTCGTTGTAGCTGACCGCGGCCGTGCCGAGCAGGACGCGGATCACGGCCCGGCGCCGGCCGTCCGCGCTGCCGACCGTGGCGGGCCGCTCGGGGTACTGATCCATGGAACTCCTGCGTCCTGGGGGCGCCGGGGGAGGGCGGCGCCCGTTCACAGTGGCAGCCGAGCGGCGCCCCGGCGCCGGCCCGCTCCGGCGAACGGGTGCGTCCGGCGGCGCACGTCACGCCTGGGGGTGACGGCGGGTCGGGCAGGGGGACGGTGCGGCGGTGGGCGGCGCTCCGGGCCCGCTCGCCCCGGACCTTGCCCCCGGGCGCCCGGGCTCGCCGCCGAACACCTGCCGGCCGCCGGTGACCCGGCGGCGGCCTGCCGGATCGACCTGACTCCTCCTCAGGGCCGGTGTGGTTCTCAGGGTCGGAGTGATCCTCAGGGCCGGTGTGATTCGAGACTGCTGACCCGCTGGGCGGCCGCGGCCTGCCGGGTCCGTGCGGTGGCCAGCAGGTGTTCGGCGGCGAGCACGGCCGCCCGGTGTTGCTCCAGCTCGGTCCTGGCCCGGGTCAGGGCCTCCGCGTGGGCCCGCCGTTGCCCGGCCAACTGTGCCTGGGTGACCGCGAGTTCGGCGCGCCGCTGATCCTCGCTGACCCGCTGCCGGGCGACCCGGGCCCGCTGCTGCTCGGCGCTCCCGGAGCGCCAGCCGGCGCGGCGCAGCCGAGCACTGACGTTGTCCACCTTGCACCCGCCGCTGCCACCCAGGTTGAAGGTGACCAGGGCACCGGCCGGCGGGCAGACGGTGACCTTCCGGCCGTTGCGTTTCACGCTCCAACCTGGGGTTCTCTCAACCGCGGCGACGATCTCCGCCAGGGCCTTCGGGGTAGAGGTGCCTGCCAAGATTCCTCCCGTCCTCGCTCCTGGCACCAGTGTCAGGACGGGGCAAGCCGGTGGGTGGGAATGCCGGAAGATGCAGTCTTCTGACCGCTTTTCCGCTGAGTCGGCCGATTTGCCGACCGTATCGGTCATTACCCGTCGCCGCCCGGTTCGGATGCGCGCAGCTGCGGGGGCGGGGTCCGTTCTCCTACGATCGATCGTTCGCGTCCCGGCGCGGGTGATACTGGAGCCGCACAGTCCAAGATCACGGAGGTGGGCATGACCGACAGGACCGACGGGCTCCAACCGCGGCGGCGGATACTGCTCTCCGCGGCGGCGGTGTTGGCGGCCGCCCCCGCGGTGAGCGGTTGCAGCAGTGGTCATCACAAGGGCAAGGCGGCGGCGGCCGGTGCGGCGACCCCGGCGGCCGGGCCGGCGCTCGCCGGTGCGGCGGGCGGCGAGCCGAAGGTGCTGATGCTGATCAGGCACGCCGAGAAGCCCACCGGCTCCGGCGCGCCCTACGGCCTCACCCCCGACGGCGAGCAGGACGCCAAGTCCCTGACCGTGCAGGGCTGGACCCGCGCCGGTGCGCTGGTCGGACTCTTCGCGCCGCGCACCGCCGCCGGTGCCCCGGCCGCCGCGCCGCCCGGCCTGACCCGTCCGACCGCCGTCTACGCCGCCGATCCGACCGGTGCCAGCAAGCGCCCGTACCAGACCGTCACCCCCGTCGCGGCCGCGCTCGGCGGCACCCCCGACACCCGGTTCGCCAAGGGGCAGGAGGCCGAACTCGCCGCCGCGCTGCAGACGCTGTCCGGAGCCGTCCTGGTGGCCTGGGAGCACGAGAGCATCCCCGCCATCGTCGCCAAGCTCGGCCCGGTCACCCCGGCCCCGCCGACCGGTTGGCCGGACGCCCGGTTCGACGTGGTCTGGGTCTTCACCCGCAGTGGCGACGGCTGGGCCTTCAGCCAGGTCCCGCAGGAGCTGTTGAGCGGCGACCTGCCGACGCCCATCGCCTGAGGCCGGCCCGCTCCGCCGGTGGGATGCTGGGACGGACGGGTGCGGCCCGGGAGGGCGCGCAGCCAGGACACGCAGCCCCAGGGCGAGCGACCCCGGGACACGGCGATGCGCCAGGACGCGGCACCACCCTGGGCGTCGGGCTGCTGATCGTGGTCGAGGCGGTGCTGCTGTCCGACCCGCCCGGCCCGGGCTACCCGCAGTTGATCGCCGACGCCGCGCGGTGCGCCGAACGGGGCCTGGCCGAGGCCCTGCGGGCGCCGTGGTGCCCAGGGCCTCTCTTATGGAGCTTGCCGGGCGCGCGACACCGGGCATCCCGGCTGGGCGTGCCGGCGGATCGTCCTCGTACGGGGTCGTACGTGGAGGGTCCGCCGGTGCGTTCGTGGGGGTACCTCCTGGCCGAAGGCTGGGGGAGCCGCGCGCCCGGCAAGATTCGTAGGAGTGGCCCTGGCGTCCGCGCAACGACGCAGCGGCCCGGCGGCGGGGATCGGTCGGATCCACGCCGGCGGGCCGCTGGTCAGGCCGGGGTGAGCTGACGGTTGCTCAGCTCACGTCACCGCACTCGCCGGGCGAGCGGGCTCACAGGTCGTCGCGCTCGGCCAGTGACTTGACGAACTGGTAGCCGTCGATGGTGCCCCAGCCGGTGGCCAGGTTGTAGCCGGGGCCGGCCTGGTAGCCGGTCACGCCGTTGGCGGTGTTGTTGCCCTTGGTGACGTCGACGATGCCGTTCGGGTCGTCGCTGTCCTTGTCCGCGCCGAGGTCGTAGAGCGCGGGGTTGATGTTGCCGAGCCGGTAGCCGGCCGCCTGGTCGGCCAGCGCGACCACGCCGGCCATCATCGGGGTGGCCTGGCTGGTGCCGCCGATGATGTCCCAGCCGGTGTCCTTGGGGTCGAAGCTGCTGTAGACCCAGGCGCCGCCGTCGGGCGCGGCGCTCATGCTGATGTCCGGGATGCCGCGCTGGTGGCCGGTGACCTTGGCGACGTCGTCCTGGTAGTCGGGGCGCTTGAAGACCTGCGAGACGCCGCCGCCGGAGGCGCCGCCGTCGCCGCCGTTCCACACCTCGTCGGGCGCGGTGTGCTTGCCGTTGTCGTCCAGGTGCAGGCGGGTGCCGCCGACCGCCGTGACCAGCGGGTCGGAGGCGGGCCAGCCGACCTGGCGGTCGGTGAAGAAGGTCTTGCCGTCCAGCTGCATGTCGGTGGCGCCGTTGTCGCCGGAGGCGGCCAGCACGGTGGCGTCCTCGTCGACCGCCGCCTTCAGGCCGTAGCGCAGGTCCTTCAGCAGGTGGTAGTCACCGGGCTTGCCGGCCTGCTGGGCGAAGGTGCCCTCGGTCGCGCCCAGGCTGAAGCTGAACACGTCGCCGCGGCCCTGGTGGGCCAGGCTCTTGACGGCGTCCATCATCTCGGGGAAGCCGGCGGTGCCCTCGGCCTCCGAGGTGCCGGTCTCGACCAGCAGGAGGTGCGCGCCGGGGGCCATGGCGTGCGCGTACTCGACGTCCAGGGTGGTCTCGCCGGCCCAGCCGGTCATGTCCGAGTTGGTCGGGTCGAAGGCCGGGACGTTGCCCCACTTCATCACCTCGACCTGGGTGTTCGGCAGGCCGTACTGGTGGTCGAACACCTCCAGGTCGTGCTGGATCGTCGGGGAGCCGAAGGAGTCGACGATCACGATGGTCCGCCCGGAGCCGTCGATGCCGGCGTCGGCGAGCGGCTGCAGGTCGTAGGCGGCGCGGTACTGCAGCGGGCCGTAGCAGTCCCGGTGCATCTTGGCCTGGCACTCGGAGGTGGACAGCGGCTGCGGCGCGGCGAGCTTGTGCGCCTGGCCCGCGCTGGCCGGCACCGGCACGACCCGCGGGCCGGGCGTGGCCGCGGCGGCGGCCGCACCGGCGCTCGCGGGCAGGAAGGCGGTGGCGGACAGCGTGGCGGTGGCGGCCAGCGCAGCAGCGCGCAGCAGGGTCCTGGAGGACAAGGGCTCTCCTTCGGAGCGGCGTCGCGCGGGCCGGTCGGCGCGCGACGGTATGACGTGGGGGACGGGCGAACCCGAACGCGGTGCCCGGACACCCCGGTGCCGCGGCGCGGCCCGCAGCGAGCTGCCGTGGGCGGCCGTGCGGATCGGTGCGCCGTCGGGCACGCTCGGGCACGGTGGTGCGTGGTCGTGCGCGGTGGGCGGCGCTGCCGTGGGCGGCGCGGGCGTGCGGGCATCAGCCGGGCAGGGTAGGGGAGTTGTGGATCGTTGCCCCCGCCGGCCGAATCACCCGCGCCGCTGCCGCCAAAGTCTGCCGGGCCTGCCGTCCGCCGGGTACCCGAAGGTCGGGAGGGGCGTGCCCCCGCCGTTCGGGGGGCTGTGAGCCCGTGGGCGGGGGGTCATCGGACGGGGGTGGGGCGCGGGCGGGGGTGCGAGGAGGGGTGACGGACGGGCGGCCCGCGTGGTGTGGGCCTGGCCGGGTGGGGCGGACGACGCGCGCCGGTGGGGGTGGGGGCGGAGTCCGGAGGAGAGTGGGTGTCAGTGGTCGGCGGCGTCCTCCGGGGTCTCGGCGGCGGGCGCGGTGGTGGGCCGGTCCGCGGTGGCGGGCCGGTCCGCGGCGGTGGTGGGCCGGTCCGCCGCGCTGCCGGGCGGGGCGGGCAGGCTCGGTGCCCCGGCGATCAGGGTGCCGCACACCGGGCAGGCCCGGCGCTGCCAGGTCGGCGGGCACCATGCGTCCGCGCTCGCCAGGTGCCCGGGCACGCTCTGCATGCGGTGGGCGGGCAGCCCGCACAGGGTGCGGGCGGCCGTGCTGTCGGTGGCGGGGAGCCGGGTTGCATGTACACGAACGACTGGCAGTCGTAGCAGGTCTGGCCGGTCGTCAGTGGGGAGCAGGCGCAGGTTGGCCGGTTCGTCGAGTTCCAGCAGGGCGATCAGATCCATGCCCACACGGTGACCCGGCCGCGCCGCTCCCGCATCCGGGACACCGCCGGCTTCTCGTCAGTCGCCGATGGCCCCCAGCCTGGCGGCCGGGAGGTACCCCCCCATCCTCGGCGCCGCCGATGCACGCACCCGTGGGGGCACCTCCCAGCCGCCTGGGGGTCCCTCCCGGCCGAAGGCTGGGGCGCTGGGGGAGCCGCCGCGCCCGCCCTTCGGGCGGACGACGGGGGTTTGAGGACAGGCCCTGGCGGCCAGCCGGGTCCGGGAGGTCCACCTCATCAGCCGCCGCGGGCCGGCCGAGGCCCGGTTCACCCCGAAGGAGCTGCGCGCGCTGAGCGAGCTGCCGGGCGCCGACATCACGGTGACCCCGGCGGGCGAGCCCGACGACCGCACCGAGCCCGAACGCACCGAGGAGGACCGCACCAAGCCCGACCGCACCGAGCCCCGCGCCCCCGGGCCGCCGGCCGGCGCGGACCGGCGGGTGCGCGGCAACCTGGAGGTCCTGCGGGACTGGGCCGGCCGGGCGACGCACGGTGGCACGCGGCGGGTGGCGGTGCGGTTCTGGGCCCGCCCGGTGGCGCTCCTGGGCACCGACCTGGTCCGCTCCGGCTGGAGCGGACCAGCGCCCCGACCGGGACGCGGGAGCTGCGCGGCACCGGTGAGCTGACCGAGCTCCCGGTGCAGCTGGTGCTGCGCTCGGTCGGCTACCGGAGCGAGCCGCTGCCCGGCGTGCCGTTCGACCGGGTGCGGGCCGTCGTCCCGCACCACGAGGGCCGGGTGCTGGGCCCCGACGGCCGGCCGCGGCCGGGCGAGTACGTGGCCGGCTGGCTCAAGCGCGGGCCGACCGGGGTGATCGGCAGCAACAAGTCCGACGCCGCGCAGACCGTCCGGTCCCTGCTCGCCGACCACACCCACCGCCCGGGGGCCGCCGCCCCGGCCCCGCGGGCGGCGGCCCCAGACCGGCAGCTGGGCGAGCTGCTCGGCGCGGCCGGGGTGCGCCCGGTCAGCTGCCGGGAGTGGCTGCGGATCGACGCCGCCGAACACGAGCTGGCCGCCGCGCTGGGCCGGGGCGAGCGGGTGAAGCTGCGTGACCGGGCGGCGCTGGACCGCGCTTGCGGGCACTGAGCGGCGCGTGGATCACCACGGGAGTGGATCACCACCACCCACCCGTCACCACCACCCGCCCGTCACTCCGCCGCGAAGCTGCCGTGCCGACCGCTGCCCCGGCTGAACCGGGTGGCGCCGGCGACCGTGTCACTGGCCAGCGAGACCTCGCCGTGCCGCCACTCGTTGGCCAGCGCCGCCGCCAGCGGCAGGCCGTGCTGCTCGTACACCGAGAGCCGGTCCCGGCGCAGGCAGGTCTGCGGGAAGGCGGCCAGTTGCTCGGCCAGGGCCACGGCCTCCGCCAGCGCCTGCCCGGGGGCGCTGAGCCGGTTGGCCAGGCCGATCCGCAGGGCCTCCTCGGCGCCGACCGGGCGGCCGGTGAGGATCATGTCCAGGGCGTGCGACTCGCCGATCAACCGCGGCAGCCGGACCGTGCCGCCGTCGATCAGCGGCACGCCCCAGCGGCGGCAGAACACCCCGAACACCGCGTCCGGGGCGGCCACCCGCAGGTCCGCCCAGATCGCCAGCTCCAGGCCGCCGGCCACCGCGTACCCCTCGACCGCGGCGATCACCGGCTTGCCCAGGCGCAGCCGGCTCGGCCCCATCCCGGCCGGTCCCTCGCCCGGCGCGCCCACCACCACGTCGCCGCGGGCCACCGCCTTCAGGTCCGCGCCCGCGCAGAAGTTGCCGCCCTGCCCGTACAGCACCGCGACGGAGGCGGTCGGATCGGCGTCGAAGGCCTCGAACGCCTCGGTGAGCAGGGCCGCGTGCTCGGCGTCGACCGCGTTGCGCACCTCGGGCCGGTCCAGGCCGACCACCGTGACCGGCCCGTGCCGATCGATCCGAACCACCATCAACTGCCTCCCGAGTCCTGCGGATACCGGTGCTGGAGACTACGCGTGCCCCGTCCGCCGCGCCACGGGGTCGGGCCGCCCGGCGCCGGTCGGGCCGGCCGGGCGCGCCGAGCGCCCGGTGCGCCGTCGACGGTACGGTGAACAGGTAGCCCGAACCCGGTCGAACGAGGCGGGACCTGGTGGAAAGCGGTCAGCCCGCGGGGATCCGGCAGCTCCACTACGCCCCTGCTGCCGGCGCGCGCTTCGGCGTCGAGGTGCTCGACTTCGCCGAGCTGCGCCGGACGGACCCGGACGGCGACCGCACCCGGCCGCAGCGCCCGGACTTCCACCTGCTGGCCCTGGTCCGCTCGGGCAGCGGCCGCCACCAGGCGGACTTCGTCGACTACCCGCTGGCGGCCCGCAGCGTGGTCTGGATCCGCCCGGGCACCGTGCACCGCTGGAGCGACGTCGACCGGCTGACCGGGGCGCTGGTGCTGTTCGAGCCGGGTCTCCTCCCCGCGGACCTGCCGCTCCCGCAGGCGCCGGCCGGTCCGGGTGCCGCGACCTGGCAGCTGGACGAGGAGCACTGGACGCCGGCGGTGCTGGCCGCCGACCACCTGGCGATCGAGCACGCGGCGGCGCTGGCCGACCCCGGGCCGGCCTCGGCGGCGCTGCTGGCCCACCTGCTGGCGGTCCTGCTGCTGCGGGTGCTGCCGACCGCCCCGCCGCCCGCGGCCGGGCCGGCCCGGGCTGCGGCCGACCCCGAGGTGTTCGCCCGTTACCGTGCCGCGGTCGAGCAGCGCTTCGCCGCCTGCCACCAGGTCGCCGACTACGCCCGCTCGCTCGGCTACGACCGCCGCACCCTGACCCGGGCGACCCGCGCGGCCACCGGGCTGGGGGCCAAGCAGTACCTGGACCGCCGGATCCTGCTGGAGGCCAAGCGGCTGCTCGCGCACACCGAACTGCCGGTCGCCGGCTGCGCGGAGCGGGTCGGCTTCGCGGACGCGGCCAACTTCACCACCTTCTTCCAGCGTCAGACGACCCTCTCGCCGAGCCGCTGGCGGGCCGAGCGCAGCGGCCGCTGACGGGCGCCGGCGGGGCAGCGGGCGGCGCACCGAAATAGTTGAACGATGAATTATGTTCTCCCTGGCGCACGGAGCACCGGCTGGCGCACGGAGCACCGGCCACGCCGCTGCCGAACGGAGAGGACCCGCCATGACCACCAAGCCCACCACCCAGCAGCTCCGCCCCCGGATCGAGGTCCGCCGCGCCGCCGACCGGGCCGCCACCCGGGCCGGCTGGCTGGACTCCAAGCACTCCTTCTCCTTCGGCCGCCACCACGACCCGGCCAACACCCATCACGGCCTGCTGCTGGTCAACAACGACGACATCGTCCGTCCCGGCACCGGCTTCGAGACCCACCCGCACCAGGACATGGAGATCGTCACCTGGGTCCTCCAGGGCTCCCTGGTCCACCAGGACTCCACCGGCCACTCCGGGGTGATCTACCCCGGCCTCGCCCAGCGGATGAGCGCCGGCACCGGCATCCTGCACTCCGAGAAGAACGACTCCTGGCGCCTGTCCGGCGAGGCCGCCCACACCGAGCCGGTGCACTTCGTCCAGATGTGGGTGGTCCCGGACGAGCCCGGCACCACCCCTGGTTACCAGCAGCTGGAGATCGAACACGAGCTCCTCGCCGGCGGCCTGGTCCCGGTCGCCTCCGGCCTCGACCGGCACGCCGACGAAGCCGCCATCCGGATCCGCAACCGCTACGCCGCCCTGCACGCCGCCCGCCTGCAGCCCGGCGAGCAGGTCCAACTCCCCGACGCCCCCTTCCTCCACCTCTTCGTCCCCCGCGGCGACCTGGCCCTCGAAGGCGTCGGCCCGCTCACCGCCGGCGACGCCGTCCGCTTCACCGCCACCGGCGGCCCGCGCCTCACCGCGGTGACCCCGGCGGAGGTGCTGGTCTGGGAGATGCACGCGACGCTCGCCGGCTGAGCACCGGCGGGCGGGCGCGCAACCGGTCACGGCGTGATCCGAAAGACACGCCCTAGTGCAGGGCCCCGCCCACCAGGGGGAGGTCGGCCCGGTGGAAGGTCGCGGCGGTCAGCAGGGCGCGCAGGCCGCTGGCGGCCGTGGCGGCCGGGAGGCAGGGCCGGGCGGCGGCCAGCACCTGTTCGGGCAGCGCGGGCAGGTGGACGAAACCGCCGCGCACGGCCGGGCGTTCGGTGGCGATGAGGTGCATCAGCCGGTAGAAGACGTGGTTGCAGACGAAGGTGCCCGCGGTGTGCGAGACCGAGGCCGGCAGGCCGGCGGCCCGGACGGCGGCGACGCAGGCCTTGACCGGCAGGGTGGTGAAGTAGGCGGCGGGGCCGGTGGGTTCGATCGGACGGTCGATCGGCTGGCGCCCGGCGTTGTCGGGGATCCGGGCGTCGTCGAGGTTGACCGCGATCCGTTCCACCGTCAGGTCGGGGCGGCCGTCGGCCACGCCGACGCAGAGCACCAGGGCGGGGTCGAGCTCGGCTATCGCGGCGCGCAGTTGCTCGGCGGCCAACCCGAAGACGCAGCTGAGCCGGACGGCGGTCACCGCCAGGCCGGGGGGCGGCGCGTCCGCCACCAGTCGGACGGCCTCCCAGGAGGCGTTGGCGGTGGCGCCGTCGAAGGGTTCGAAGCCGGTGAGCAGAACCCGGGTCATGGGCACGGCCTTTCGGGTGGGTGCGGCGGGGTGTCAGAACGCGAAGAGCGAGATGATCGCGATGTTGCAGACCAGCAGTGCACCCGCGGTCGGCAGCTGCGCCTTGATCGGCCCGTACTGGTCCTTGAGTTCGAGCAGGGCCGCCGGAACCAGGTTGAAGTTGGCGGCCATCGGCGTGACCAGGGTGCCGCAGAAGCCGGCCAGCATGCCGACGGCCAGCACCACCGGTGGCTTGCCGTGCAGCTGGGTGATCAGGACCGGCCAGCCGATCGCCGCCGTCATCACCGGGAAGGCGGCGAAGGCGTTGCCCATGATGACCGTGAAGACCGCCATGCCGACGCAGTAGAGCGTCACCGCGAGGTACTTGTGGCCGTCGGGCAGCACGTGCGTGGTGAGCCGGCCGACCTGGGTGCCGACGCCGGCCGCCTGGAAGATGGTCCCCAGGACGGCGAGCAGTTGTGGCAGCAGCACCGCCCAGCCCATCGACTCCAGCAGGCCGCGGCCGGCGTGCAGTGGGACGGCGGGGTTGCGTTCGCGCAGCACCACCATGGCCACGACCAGCCCGGCGACCGCGCCGAGACCGAGGCCGAGGATGGTCTCGCCGCCGGCCTCCAGCACCGGCCTGCCGCCGAGCCGCCAGTGCTTGACCAGGGTGCTGCAGACCACCGCGACCAGCGGGATGGTGAGCGCGGGCAGCAGCAGCCGGCTGCCGAGCCGGGCGGCGGAGGCGGTGCGCTGCTCGGCCGTCGTGGTGCGCGGGGTGCCGCGGCCGGTGAAGCCGAAGCCGGCCAGGGCGATCATGGCCAGCACGGCGACGCCGAGCGGTTCGGCGGGGGCGGTCTTCCGGGTCACCCAGGTGCCGTAGACGAAGCTGAGGCCGAGCAGGCCCCAGAACGCGGCCGAGCCGTACCGCTTGGGATTGCTGCGGTCGCCGGCCATCTGCGCGGCCATCGCCAGGAAGACGGCGCCGACCAGCCAGTAGAGCCACTCCGTCCTGATCACTGCGCCTCCTCCGCGGTCGAGCGCTCACCGGCGCGGTCCGCCGCCGTCTGGGCCGCCACCGTCGGAGCCGGCGCCTTCCGCATCGCCGTCGGTCCCGCGGCGCCGGGCGGTCCGCCGGCCCGGGCGGCGTCGGTCAGCGTGCGGTCCAGTCGGAGCAGCCGCAGGCCGTGCACGACGGTGGCGCAGAGCGCGGAGGGGATCGCCCAGAGCGCGAGCTGCATCGGCTCCAGGTGCGTGTGGTAGACGCTGTTGACGAACCCGGTGATCAGCAGGATCGAGCCGACCGCCAGGAAGCAGTCCTCGCCGAAGAAGAGGCCGACGGTGTCCGCGCTGGCCGCGAAGGAGCGGATCCGCTCGCGCAGCGCCGGCGGCAGCGGGCCGTGCCGGCGCTCGGCGGCCGCCTCGGCCATCGGGGCGACCATCGGGCGCACGGCCTGGGCGGGGCCGCCGATGCCGGTCAGGCCCAGGGCGGCGCCGAGTTGACGGACCACCAGGTAGACGGCGAGCAGCCGGCCGGTGGTGAGCCGGCCGAGCTTGCCGATCAGGGTCCGGGCCTGTTCCTGCAGGCCGCCGCGCTCCAGCAGGCCGATCACCGGCAGGGTGATGACGAAGAGGGTGACCGAGCGGCTGGAGGCGAAGCCGGTGCCGAAGGCGGCCAGGACCTGGTGGGGCGAGAGCTTGCCCAGCAGTCCGGTGGCGATGCCGGAGACACCGACGATCAGCACGGGATTGCGCCTGGTGGCGAAGCCGATCACCACCACGAGCACGCCGAGAAGGACGATCATGGAGGGTTTGCCTTCCATGCGGGGGACCCGCCGGGTGGGCGGGGTGGGGTTGCAAGGGAGGCTAAGGTTTTGTTCAACAATCCCACAAGGGGCCCGAGGGTGGGAGTGGAGGAGTCATCATGGCCGGAACACGACAGAGTCGGTCCGCCGCCCTTGACGCCCTGGCGGCCGACCGGGGACGACTGGTCCGGGCCGGCGCTGCCCAGCGGGTGGCCGAGGTGCTGCGCGACCGGATCATCGCCGGTCAGCTGACCCCCGGCACCCGGCTCTCGGAGGAGGCGCTCGGCGAGGCGCTCGCCATCTCCCGCAACACGCTGCGCGAGGCGTTCCGGCTGCTCGCCGAGGAGCGGTTGGTGGTGCACGAGATGAACCGCGGGGTCTTCGTCCGGGCCCTGACCCCGGCGGACGTCGCCGACATCTACACCATGCGCACCGCGCTGGAGACCGCGGGCGTGCGGGCCGCGGCGGCGGCGCCCGCCGAGCGGCGGGCCGCGGTCGGTGCGGCCCTCGCGGACGCGCTGGCCGCCGAGGAACGGGCCGACTGGCTCGCGGTCGGCACGGCCGACCTGCACTTCCACCAGGCCATCGCCGCACTGGCGGGCAGCGAGCGGATCGACGACGCCATGCGCCAGCTGCTCGCCGAACTGCGCCTGGCCTGGGGGGCGATGCCCTCCGCCTACGACCTGCACGAGCCGTTCCTGCGCCGCAACCGGCAGCTCACCGCGCTGCTGGAGGCGGGCGAAACCGCGCATCTGGAAGGCGAGTTGACCCGCTACCTGGACGACGCCCGGGAGCTGATCACGGACCTGATGCGGGCCGTGGCCGGCTGAGCGGGCACCGCGGCGGTAGCCAGGGCGGCCTGCTCGGCCTGCTCGGCCCGGTCCGCCGCCGCACCCCAGCGGCGGGCGAGGACGGCGCAGACCATCAACTGCAGCTGGTGGAAGAGCATCAGCGGCAGCACGACCAGCCCCACCGCCGGCCCGGGGAAGAGCACCGTCGCCATCGGGATCCCGGCCGCCAGGCTCTTCTTGGAGCCGCAGAAGACGATCGCCGTGCGGTCCGCCCGCCCGAACCCGAGGCGGCGGGCCAGCAGCGTGGTGGCCGCCAGCACCGTCGCCAGCAGCAGCGCCTCCACCGCCCCGAGCACCAGCAGCCGGGGTATCGACACCTGATGCCAGAGGCCGCCGGTGACGGCCGCGCCGAAGGCGCTGTAGACCACCAGCAGGATCGAGCCGCGGTCCACCAGGCCGAGCACCCGGACGTGCCGGGTGAGCAGGCCGGTGAGCCGGCGGCGCAGCAGTTGGCCGGCCAGGAAGGGCAGCAGCAACTGCCCGGCGATCCCCAGCACCGCGCCGGCGCCGATCCCGCCGTGGGTGTCGAGCAGCAGGGCGGCGAGCAGCGGGGTCAGCACGATGCCGAAGAGGCTGGAGAAGCTCGCGCTGCACACCGCGGCGGCGGTGTTGCCGCGGGCGATCGAGGTGAACGCGATGGAGGACTGCACGGTGGAGGGCAGCAGGCAGAGGAAGAGCAGGCCCTGGTAGAGCTGGAGCGGGAGCACCGCGGGCACCAACAGGCGGGCGGCCAGGCCGAGCAACGGGAAGAGCCCGAAGGTCACCGCGAGGACCAGGGTGTGCAGCCGCCACTGCCGCAGGCCGTCCAGTGCCTCGCGGGGCGACAACCGGGCGCCGTAGAGGAAGAAGAGCAGCCCCACCGCGCCGACGGCGGCGTGCGAGACGCCGGTCGCCGCCGCGCCGCGGGCCGGGAGCACCAGGGCGAGGCCCACGGTGGCGAGCAGCGCCGTGATGAACGGATCCAACGGCAGGCGGCGGGACGGTGTCGGTGCGGGCATGGGCGTGCTCCATCGCGGGCGGGGACCGGGCTGGGTACCTCCAGCCTGGTCGGCGGCGCGCTGATTGTGAATCCCGCTGAGCGGACTTACTGCGATCACAAAATACGATAACCGCAGTACTGTGAGGGTGTGTTCGATCCGGTTCAGCTCAGGTCCTTCCTCGCGGTCGCCCAGACCGGCGGGTTCACCCGGGCCGCGCAGCGGCTGGGGCTGCGGCAGTCCACGGTCAGCCAGCACGTCCGGCGGCTGGAGGAGGCCGCCGAGCGGCGGCTCTTCGAGCGGGACACCCACTCGGTGGCGCTGACCGCCGAGGGCGAGGCGATGCTGGGCTTCGCCCGGTCGATCCTGGAGGCGCACGAACAGGCGGCGGCGTACTTCGCCGGCACCCCGGTCCGCGGGCGGGTGCGGTTCGGGGCGTCCGAGGACTTCGTGCTCACCGAGCTGCCGCAGCTGCTGCGCACCTTCCGGCGCGGGCATCCGGAGGTCGACCTGGAGCTGACGGTGGGCCGCAGCGCGGTGCTGGCCGAGCAACTCGCGGACGGGCGGCTCGACCTGGTGCTGGGCAAGCGGATCACCGAGGCGCCCGCGGCCGGCGGGTCTCCCGGGGCGGCCCCGGCGGCGGACCGGCTGGTCTGGCGCGACCGGCTGGTCTGGATCGGCGCCCCCGGCCACCGCCTGGAGCGCGGTGCGCCCGTCCCGCTGATCGTCTACCCCGCACCGAGCATCACCCGGGCCCGCGCGCTGGAGGTGCTGGACCGCGCCGGCCGGCCGTGGCGGATCGCCTGCACCAGCGCCAGCCTCTCCGGGGTGCGGGCCGCGGCGCTGGCCGGCCTGGGGGTGGTGGCGCACGCCGAGGGCCTGATCCCGCCGGGGCTGCACGCCCTGCCGGCGCAGCCCGAACTGCCGCTGCTGGGCGACACCGAGTTCGTCCTCAGCACCCGGCACGGCAGCCCACGCGGCCCGGCCGCCGCCCTGGCCGAGGCGATCCTGGCCGGCGGCGACCACCTCCGCCGCCCGCGCTGAACCGCGCCCGCAGCCGTCACCTCGCAGCCGTCACCCGGCAGCCGTCACCCCGCACCCGTCACCCGCGACCGCCACCCCCACCGTGACCCTCCCGGTCGGCTGAGCCCGCCGGTCAGGCCAGTTCACGCAGTCGCCGCACCGGGCTCGCGTAGAGGATCGACGGGCTCGCGATGCTGCCCACCGCCAGCAGCCAGAGCGCGGTGCGGGTGCCCCACTGCGCGGCGGCGGCACCGGCGGCCAGCGCACCGACCGGGATGATGCCCCAGGAGACGAACCGCACGGTCGCCATCACCCGGGCGAGCAGCTCCGGCGGGGCGGCGGCCTGCCGGTGGGTCCGGGTGACGACACTGGTCACCACGACGCCGGCGAAGAAGCCGCTGTTGCCGACGGCGAAGAGCAGCGTCGCCCAGCCCGCCCCGGCGGCCGGCAGCAGGAAGGCAGCGCAGCCGGACAGCAGGGCCGACCCGCGCAGCGCGGCGCCGTTGCCGAACCGGGCGACCAGCCTGGGGGTGAGGGTGGCGCCGAGCAGGCTGCCCAGCCCGCCGGTCGCCAGCAGCACGCCCACCACGGCGGACGGCGCACCGAGCGTGCGCACCAGGTGGACGGGGGTGAGCGCCATCAGCCCGCCGCAGACGAAGTTGATCGCGGTGGCGACCGCGGCGCACGGCCCGATCACCGGGTGCCGGACGACGTACCGCCAGCCCTCGCGGATCTGCGCCCGGAGGCCGCCGGGCGCGGCGCCGCCGGGGTGCGGGGCCCGCGGCAGGCTGCGCAGCAGCGCCGCGGAGGCCAGGTAGCTGACCGCGTCCACCAGCATCGAGGCGGCACCGCCGAGCAGTTGGACCAGCACGCCGCCGAGCGAGGGACCGGCGAGCTGGGTGGCCGCGTTGCTCGCGGAGGTCAGGCTGTTGCGGGCGGTCAGTTCGCCCTTGGGGACGATCGACGGCAGGAAGGTCGCGTTGCCGACGTCGAAGACCACGCTCGCCAGGCCGATCACCAGCGCGACGGCGACCAGCTGTGGCAGTCGCAGCACCCCGAGCCCGGCCGCCAGCGGCACCGAGGCCACCGCGGCCCCGCGGGCCAGGTCCATCGCGACCTGGGTGCCGCGCAGCGGCAGCCGCTGCACCAGCACCCCGGCCGGCAGCCCGATCAGCAGCCAGGCCAGGTAGCGGGCGGCGGTGATCAGGCTGACCTGGAAGGCGGTGGCGTGCAGCGTGACCACGGCGACCAGCGGCAGCGCCACCGTGCTCACCGCATCGCCGACCTGACTGACCGTCGACGCGCTCCAGTAGCGCCAGAACAGCCCAGCCGCACCGCCCGGTCGGGCCTCCTGTCGTGCCGCGTCCACCGTCTGCGTCGTCACGTCCGCCCCCTCGTCCGCCCCGGTCCCGGGTGCGGCCGGCTGCGCCGCCGACCCGGGACGAGTGAGTCTCCAATAGAGACTCACTATACTCAGTGATCATGCGCCACACGGAAGCCACCGATCCCGACTGCGCGATCGCGCAGGCCCTCGCCGTGGTCGGGGACGCCTGGACCCTGCTGCTGATCAGGGACGTCGCCGGCGGCACCCACCAGTTCGACGCGCTGCGCACCGGCCTGGGCATCAGCCGGAAGATCCTCACCGAACGCCTCAAGGCACTGGTCGCCGACGGGGTCCTGGAGAAGCGGCTCTACCACCCGCACCCGCCGCGCTACGAGTACCACCTGACGCCCGCGGGGCGCGGCCTGCTGCCGGTGCTCGTCGCCCTGCAGGACTGGGGCGGCCGGCACGTCCTGGGCGACGGCTCGCTCTCCGCCACCAGCACGGCCGACTCCGTCGAGACCCGCCGGGTGCACGCGCTGGTCGGCCACCGGCTGCCCGAACTGGCGCTCACCGCCGCCGGCGGCGAGGCGGTCGACCCGGTCGCCGACCGCGCCTGGACGGTGCTCTACTGCTTCCCCGGTGCGTACGCGCCCGGCGGCCTGGACTACCCGCCCGGTTGGAGCAGCATCCCCGGCGCCCGCGGCTGCACCCTGGAGTCCTGCAGCTACCGGGACCGGATGGCCGAGTTCACCGCCCGCGACGCGCAGGTCCTGGGCGTGAGCACGCAACGGCCGGACCAGCTGGCGGCGTTCGCCGAGCACCAGCGGATCCCCTTCCCGCTGCTCTCCGACGCCGAGCTGCGGCTGACCACCGCACTCCGTCTGCCCACCTTCCGGGCGGCCGGGGTGGACCGGCTCAAGCGGCTCACCCTGGTGCTGGACGCCCGCCGCACCGTGCGCGGCGTCCTCTACCCGGTGACCGACCCCGCGGGCTCGGTGGAGGACGCGCTGGCGCTGGTCGACCGCCTGGCCGCCGGCTGAGCGGGCCGGACCGGCGGGCCGCGGAAAAGCGGCGGCAGCCCGCGCAGTTCCCGTGCCAGGATGCCCCGGTGACCACCGACCACCTGCTGCGCCAGGTCGAGCGCCGCTGGCTGCACCTGGCCAAGGCGCCCGCCGGCACCGAGCTGCCCGCCGTCCTCGTCTCGCCCGACTCCGGGCTCTGCCCGCCGGGTTGGGTCGGCGTGGTGGTGCTCGACGGCCGGCCGCTGATCACCGCGCCCGACCAGCCGGGCGCCGCGCGGATCCGGTCCGTGCCGGCCGGCACGGCGCCGCTCGACCTCGGCGCGGCGCTCGGGGCCACCCGGGTGCTCGGGCCGGCCGCCCTCGCCTACCTGGAGCCGGCCGCCTTCCGGCCCGACGGCGGCGCGGAGCCGGCCGGCGTGGTCACCGAACTGCGCCCGCGCCACCCGGAGGTCCGCGGGCTGATCGCCCGGGTCGCCCCGGACGACGCCAACGAGGCCGGCCTGGACGAGATCACCTCCAGCGCCTTCACCGTGCTGGACCCCGCCGGCCGGGTGCTCGCCGCCACCGGCTACCGCACCTGGCCCGGGGGCATCGCCCACCTGTGCGTGCTCGCCGACCCGGCGCACCGCGGCCGCGGCCTGGCCCGCACCACCGCCTCGGCCGCGGCCGCGCACGCCCTGGCCGCCGGCCTGCTGCCGCAGTGGCGGGCCCGGGTGCCGGCCTCCCGCCGGGTGGCCGAGCGGCTCGGGTTCCGCGAGCTGGGCGCCCAGTTCACCTTCCTGGCGGGCTGACCCCGCCGAACGCCGGCCGGCCGTCGGTCGGTCGGCAGTCGTCAGCGGGCCCCGGGGGCCAGCACCGCCTTGAGCGAGAAGTAGAGCGGCAGTTCGCCGTCCTTGAGGGTCCAGGTCCCCTCGTCCCGCTTGCGCAGGAACGGCCGCCCCCGGTCCACCCACGGGAACTCGTGGTAGAAGCTCAGGGTCAGACCGGCCTGGCAGAGCGCGGTGATCACCTCGCCCATGCTGTGCGGCCACAGGTGCTGGAGCGGCGCGGCGGGCCCGTCGGCGGACTCCGGCGCGGTCAGCCGGGCGGGCACGGTGACCGGTTCGGGCCGCGCGAAGTAGGGGTGCCCGATCCGCGGTTCGGCGCTCTCCTCGCGCAGCGCGGTGAAGACCGGGTGCACGTCGGTGAGGTAGAACACGCCGCCCGGGGCGAGCAGTTGAGCCACCACCTTGGCCCAGGCGTCGAGGTCGGGCAGCCAGCTGAGCACCCCGCGGGAGGCGTAGACGATGGCGAACCGCTGGTTGGTGCGCTCGGGGAGGTGGTAGACGTCGGTGTACAGGAACCTGGTGTCGGTCCCCACCTCGGCGGCGATCCGGCGGGCGATGGTGATCGACTCCAGCGAGTAGTCCACGCCGGTGGCCCGGGCGCCGAGCCGGGACCAGCCGATGGTGTCGGTGCCCAGGTGGCACTGCAGGTGCAGCAGCGACTTCCCGGTGACGTCGCCGAGTTCCTCGAGCTCGTAGTCCCGCAACGTGCTCCGGCCGCTCAGCAGCGCCCGGGTGTGCCGGGCGACGTGCTCGTCGTTGCGCCGGGCCCAGTCGTCCCAGAGGTCCCGGTTGGCCGCCAGCGCCGGCCCCCACGGCGCGCTCACCGCGGCCGCCGCGCGTCGGTGGGGCGGAGCCGCGGGCGGTCCGGGTGGGCAGCGGGTCGACCTCGCCGTGCGGTTGCCATGGGTTCCGTCCTCGGTCCGTGCGGATGGCCGTCCCTTCCGAGGGTGAGCAGGTTCCGTCGGGCACCGCTGGAGGGGGGCTGGACCCACCCGGCCCCGGCCCTCGCGGCGCCCCCGCCGGTCGCTACCCGGCGTCGCCCGGGGCCGCGCCGGCATCGCCGGCCGGTGCGGCAGGAGCGGCCGGTGCGGCAGGAGCGACAGGAGCGGCCGCCAGGTCGAGCAGCCGGCGCACCTCCTGGTCGGTGGTCTGCTCGAAGTCGTTGTAGAACTGGCCGACGGCCTGGAAGGACGGGGGAGCGGTCAGGCAGACCAGGTCGTCGGCGAGCGGCCCGAGCACCCGCAGCGCCTCGGGAGCGGTGACCGGGACGGCCAGCAGCAGTTCGCCCACCTCGCGGCGGCGCAGCACCGCCATCGCCGCCCGGACCGTGGCGCCGGTGGCGATCCCGTCGTCGACCAGCACCACCGCCCGCCCCGCCACCTCCAGTGGCGGGCGGTCGCCGCGCAGCTGCCCGGTGCGCTCGGCGACCTCCGCGGCGGTGGCGTCGGCCAGCCGCTCCAGGCGGTCGGGGGTGATCCCGAGCGCCGCGATGATGTCGTGGTTGTACAGCCGGATGCCGCCCTCGCCGACCGCGCCGAGCGCCAGCTCCGGCTGGCCCGGGGCGCCGATCTTGCGGACCACCAGGATGTCCAGCGGGGCGCCGAGCGCCTGCGCGACCGGGTAGGCCACCGGGACGCCGCCGCGGGGCAGGCCGATCACCACGGGGGTGTCGGCGGCCCAGTCCGCCACCCGTTCGCCGAGCACCCGCCCGGCCTCGGCCCGGTCCCGGAAGGTCCGGCCGTGGTGTGTGCCGCCGTAGAACACCGTCATCGTGATCACCGCCTGCCGCCTCTCCAGCCTGCCACCATCCGGTGGCCGATCGCGAGCTGTTCACCCTCCCGTGTGATGGCTCGGGTGTCCCGCTGCGGTACACCGATCCGGGTGACGGCAACCCCCGGCCGGAGCGGACGGGGGCCCGCCCCGCCCGCGACACGCGCCCGCGGCGCCCTCCCGTGCGGGGCGCCGGTCCGCTACGGTTACGGCCACCAGACCCCGCGGCACAGCGCTGTGTCCGCGCCCTCTGAACTCCCCTCGAGGTGCGCGCAGATGAGGCTCACCCCCCACGAGCAGGAACGCCTGCTGATCCACGTCGCCGCCGAGGTGGCCCGGGCCCGGCGGGCCCGCGGGTTGCGGCTGAACCACCCGGAGGCGGTCGCCCTGCTCACCTCGCACCTGCTGGAGGGCGCCCGGGACGGGCGCAGCGTGGCCGAGTTGATGGAGTCCGGGCGGCGGGTGCTGACCCGGGCCGACGTGCTGGACGGCATCGCCGAGATGATCCCGGACGTCCAGGTCGAGGCCACCTTCCCGGACGGCACCAAGCTGGTCACCGTGCACGGGCCGATCCAGTGACCGGCACCCGGCCCGAGCCCGACGAGGGGCCGGCGGACGAGCCGACCCCCGGTCAGATCATCACCGGGGAGGGCGACATCACGCTGAACGCGGGCCGCCCGGTGACCCGGCTGCGGGTCCGCAACCTGGCCGACCGCCCGGTCCAGGTCGGCTCCCACTACCACTTCGCGGAGGCCAACCCGGGCCTCGAGTTCGACCGCGCGGCCGCCCACGGACAGCGGCTCGCCGTGCCCGCGGGCACGGCCGTCCGGTTCGAGCCGGGGATCCCGGTGGAGGTCGCGCTGGTGCCGCTGGGCGGGCGGCGCGAGGTGCCCGGGCTGCGCGGTGCGGTCGGCGGGCCGCTCGATGACTGAGCCCGGACTGCGGCTCTCCCGCGAGCGGTACGCCGAGCTGTACGGCCCGACCGCCGGCGACCGGATCCGGCTGGCCGACACCGACCTGCTGGTCGAGGTCGAGCTGGACCACTGCGCGGGCGGCGACGAGGTGGTCTTCGGCGGCGGCAAGGTGATCCGCGAGTCGATGGGGCAGGCCCGGACCAGCCGGGCCGAGGGCGCCCCGGACACCGTGATCACCGGGGCGGTGGTGCTGGACCACTGGGGCGTGGTCAAGGCCGACCTCGGCATCCGGGACGGCCGGATCGTCGCCCTCGGCAAGGCCGGCAACCCGGACACCATGGACGGCGTGCACCCCGCGCTGGTGATCGGCCCGGAGACCGAGGTGATCGCCGGCAACGGACGGATCCTGACCGCCGGGGCGATCGACGCCCACGTGCACTTCATCGCCCCGCAGCTGGTCCGGGAGGCGATCGGCTCCGGCATCACCACGATGATCGGCGGCGGCACCGGCCCGGCCGAGGGCACCAAGGCCACCACGGTGACGCCCGGCGGCTGGCACCTGGCCCGAATGTTCGCCGCACTGGACGACGCGCCCGTCAACCTCGGGCTGACCGCCAAGGGCAGCACGGTCAACCCCGCGGCGCTGCACGCCCAACTGCGGGCCGGCGCACTCGGCTTCAAGATCCACGAGGACTGGGGCGCCACCCCCGCGGTGATCGACGCCTGCCTGCGGGTCTGCGAGGCCACCGGCGTCCAGCTCGCGCTGCACACCGACACCCTGAACGAGGCCGGCTTCGTCGCCGACACGCTGGCCGCGATCGGCGGCCGCGGGGTGCACACCTACCACACCGAGGGCGCCGGCGGCGGCCACGCGCCCGACATCATCACCGTGGTCGGCGAGTTGAACGTGCTGCCCAGCTCGACCAACCCGACCCGGCCGCACACCGTCAACACCATCGACGAGCACCTCGACATGCTGATGGTCTGCCACCACCTCAACCCGGCCGTGCCCGAGGACCTCGCCTTCGCCGAGTCCCGGATCCGCCCCAGCACCATCGCCGCCGAGGACATCCTGCACGACCTCGGCGCGATCTCCATCATGAGCTCGGACTCGCAGGCGATGGGCCGGATCGGCGAGGTGATCAGCCGCACCTGGCAGACCGCCCACTGCATGAAGCGCCGGCGCGGCGCGCTGCCCGGCGACGGGCGGGCGGACAACGCCCGGGCCCGGCGCTACGTCGCCAAGTACACCATCAACCCGGCGATCGCCCAGGGCATCGACCACGAGGTCGGCTCGGTCGAACCGGGCAAGCTGGCGGACCTGGTGCTCTGGCACCCCGCCTTCTTCGGCGTCAAACCCGACCTGGTGGTCAAGGGCGGCCAGATCGCCTGGGCCCAGATGGGGGACGCCAACGCCTCCATCCCGACCCCGCAACCCGTGCTGCCACGGCCGATGTTCGGCGCCTTCGGGCGGGCGCCGGCCGCCAACTCGGTCAACTTCACCTCGCAGCAGGCGATGGCCGACGGGCTGCCGGAACGGCTCGGCCTGGGCAAGGAGTTCCGGGCGATCCGGGACACCCGGGCGGTGACCAAGGACCACTTGATCAACAACAGCGCCCGGCCGGAGGTCAGGGTCGACCCGGACAGCTTCCGGGTGACCATCGACGGCGAGCCGGTGGTGCCCGCGCCCGCGGCCGAACTGCCGATGGCCCAGCGCTACTTCCTCTTCTGAGCCGGCGATGGAGCACCCCCGGGGAGGACCCGGCTCCGCCCTGCTGCTGCTCGCCGACGGCCGCTTCCCGGCCGGCGGCCACGCGCACTCCGGCGGCATCGAGGCCGCCGTCGCCGCCGGCGGCGTGACCGACCTCGCCACCCTGACCGGCTTCCTGACCGGCCGCCTGCACACCGCGGGCCGCACCGCCGCCGGCCTCGCCGCGGCCGCGGCCGGCGGGCTGGACCCGCAACTGCTCGACCAGGCGGCCGACGCCCGCACCCCCGCACCCGCGCTGCGCACCGCGAGCCGCCGGCTCGGCCGCCAACTGCTGCGCGCCGCCCGGGCCTGCTGGCCCGACCCGCAGTGGGCGACGCTCACCGACCCGCACCACCCGGTGGTGCTCGGCCTGCTCGCCCGCGCCGCCGGCCTGGCGCCGGAGCAGGCCGCGGTGGTCGCCGCCCACGAGAGCGTCAACGGCCCGGCCACCGCCGCCGTCCGACTGCTCGGCCTGGACCCGTACCAGGTGGTCGGCCTGCTCGCCCGGCTGGCCCCCGCGGTCGACGCGGTCGCCGCCGAGGCCGCCGCCGCGGCCCGGGCCGCCGACCGCCACGCCGACCCCGACCTGCTGCCCTGCGCCGGTGCGCCGCTGCTCGACCTCCTCGCCGAGCGCCACCACGGCTGGGCGGTGAAGCTCTTCGCCTCCTGACCCCGCTCACCTCCTGAGCCCGCTCACCCCGTGACCGCGGTCGCCCCTCGACCGCGCCCGCCTCCTGACCCCGGCGCCCGCCACCCCTCCCGGAAGGTGAAGCCCTTGCACCGTGACCACCCCACCGACCCCTTCGGCGCGCCCGGCGCCCCCGCCGCCACGGCGGCCCCGCCCGCGTCGGGCCGCCGGCGCCCGCTGCGGATCGGGCTCGGCGGCCCGGTCGGCTCCGGCAAGACCGCCACCGTCGCCGCGCTCTGCCGCGAACTGCGCGAGGAGCTGTCGCTGGCCGTGGTGACCAACGACATCTACACCACCGAGGACGCCGAGTTCCTGCTCCGGCACGCGGTGCTGCCGCCCGAGCGGATCACCGCGGTGGCCACCGGCTGCTGCCCGCACACCGCGATCCGCGACGACATCTCCGCCAACCTGGAGGCGGTCGAGGAACTGGAGGCCACCCTGGGCCGGCTGGACCTGGTGCTGGTCGAGTCCGGCGGCGACAACCTCACCGCCACCTTCAGCCGCGGCCTGGTGGACGCCCAGGTCTTCGTGATCGACGTGGCCGGCGGCGACAAGATCCCGCGCAAGGGTGGGCCCGGCATCCGCACCGCCGACCTGCTGGTGGTCAACAAGACCGACCTGGCCCCGCTGGTCGGTGCCGACCTCGACGTGATGGCCCGGGACGCCCGGGCCCAGCGCGGCGAGCTCCCGGTGGTCTTCTGCTCGCTGGCCCGACCCGGCGGGGTGGCCGAGGTCGCCGCCTGGGTGCGACAGCGGCTGGCCGCCTGGGCGCACGGGTGACGCCGACGGCCGTGGCCCGGATCCGTGCGGAGTGCGACGGGCGCGGGCGCACCGCGCTGCCCGAACTGGTCGGCGCCGGGCCGCTCGCGCTGCGCCGGCTGCGGGCCACCGGGGTGCTCCCCGGGCCGACGGCCGCCGGGACGGCGGAGGTGGCGCTGGTCGGGGCGATGGCTGCGCCGCTGGGCGGCGACCGACTGGCCGTGCGGGTGGTGGTGGCGGCCGGCGCCCGGTTGCGGGTCGGCAGCACGGCCGCCACCGTGAGCCTGCCCGGCGACGGCCCGGCCGAGTACGCGCTGGACCTCGCGGTGGCGGCCGGCGGCCTGCTGGAGTGGCTGCCCGAGCCGGTGGTGGCCGCGGCCGGCAGTCACCTGGTCCAGCACACCCGGGTCGAGCTGGCCGCGGGCGCGGTGCTGCGGCTGCGCGAGGAACTGGTGCTCGGGCGGGACCACGACTGGCTGGTGCACGGTCGGCCGGGCCGGCTCACCACCCGGCTGACGGTCCGGCAGCAGGGCCGGCTGCTCCTCGACCAGCAGAGCGACCTGGGCCCCGGCGCCGCGGGCTGGGACGGCCCCGCGGTGCTCGGCCCGCACCGCGCCGCGGGCCAACTGCTCACCGTCGGGTGCCCCGGCCCCGCCGCCGCGGCCGGGGCGGACCCGGGTGCCGTCGCCAGGGCGGAGTCGGCGAGCCTGCTCCTCCCCGGCGACGATGCGCGGCTGCTGGTCGCGCTGGCCCCGGACGCCCTGGTGCTGCGGCGGACGCTGGGGGGCTGACCGCAGCCGCCGGCTCAGCCGGTGCCCGTGTTCAGCCGGTGCACGTGTTCAGCTGGTGTCCGTGTTCAACCGGTGTACGTGTTCAACCGGTGTACGTGTACTGGTCGGTCGGCGTGATCGCGGTGCTGCCGCCGGGGGTGGTGATGCTGACGTCGACCGTGCCGCTGCCCGCGGGCGCGGTCACCGAGCAGAGGGTGGGGCCGCAGGAGACGTCGGTGGCCGGCACCCCGCCGAAGGACACCTGGCCGTTCAGCAGGTTGCCGCCGGGCAGCTCGACGGTGCTGCCGCCGGCCGCCGGGCCGCTGGAGCCGTAGACCCCGCCGAGCACCGGCGCCGGGGGAGCGGGCGGCGGCGGGCCGGTGTAGGCGAAGGCGGCCGGGGCGGCGGCGCTGCCGCCGGGGGTGACCACGGTGATCGGCACGCTCCCGGTGCCGCCGGGCGCGACGGCGGTGCACCCGGTGTCGGTGCAGGTGTAGCTGCTCGCCACGGCGCTGCCGAAGAGCACCATGCCGTGGTCGAGCGCGGTGCCGGTGAGGTTCACCGTGGTGCCGCCGGTGCCGGGCCCGGTGGCGGTGTCGACCGCGGTGACGGTGGGCGCGGGCGCGGTCACCGGGGCCGGGTCGGGGGCGCCGCCGATGCCGATGCCGGTGGTGTTGTTCGTCGGGTTCACGTCGTCGGGGTTGGCCACGGTGGCGGTGACCACGGCCGGCTGGAGGGTGCTCGGCCCGTCGACGTAGACCTTCATCCAGGAGTCGGCGCCGGGCTTGCGGGTCGCGGTGAACCGCATGGTGACGTGGTGGCCGTCCGGTGAGACGGTGTCGTCGAAGGTGTAGTCCTCCGGGACCAGCGTGCCCTGCAGGTGGTCCACGGTCAGCTCGTCCGGCAGGTCGACGGTGATCTGGGTGGTGCCGGAGGTGTCGGCGGTGCCCACCGGGTTCCAGTCGACGGTCACCCAGCCGGGCTGCCCGGTGGGCAGGACGGCGCTGAGCGACACCGCCTCGTCGGTGCCGGTCACCGGCGGGTCCGCCGTCGCCGGCAGGCCGGTGCCCAGCGCACCGGCCAGGACCAGCGCGGAGGCGGCGAGGATGCGTGCGAGTCTCATCGGATCCCCGGTCAGCCGGTGTAGGTGTACTGGTCGGCGCTCACCGTCGGGCTGGCCCCGCCGGGGGTGACCACGGTGACGTCGACCGTGCCGGTGCCCGCCGGTGCGGTGGCGTCGCAGAAGGAGGTGCCGCAGGAGTTGTCGGTCCCGGGCACGCCGCCGAAGTACAACCGCCCGCCGGCCAGATTGCTGCCGGCCAGGTAGACGGTGGTGCCGCCGGCCGCCGGGCCGCTCTTGATGTACACCGTCGACACCGCGGGGGCCGGCACGACGGGCGGCGGCCCGTAGTAGCCGAAGACGGAGGCGAAGTCGTCGGTCCCGCCGGGGGTGACCACGCGTACCGGAACCACGCCGAGCCCGCCGGGCGAGGTGGCGGTGCAGCTGGTGTCGGTGCACGTGGCGCTGGTGGCCGGGGTGTCGCCGAAGAGCACCATGGCGTTGGTCAGGTGGCGCCCGGTGATGGTCACCGGGGTGCCGCCGGCGCCCGGGCCGAAGAACCCGTCCACCTTGTGCACCCGCGGCGCGGGCGGGATGACCGGCGTCAGCGCGGTGCCCGTGGTGGTGGTGCTGGCCACGTTGTTGGTCGGGTTCACGTCGTTCCGGTGCGAGACGGTCGCGGTGATCACCCCGGCCGGGACCGTCTTCGGGGCCCACACGTGCACCTTCATGAAGTCCGAGTGGCCGGGCTGGCGGAGGCCGGTGAAGGTGGCGGTGAAGTGCTGCCCGTCCGGCGAGAGCGTTTGGGCCCAGGTGTAGTCGTAGGGCATCGAGTACATCAGGGCGTCGATGATCTTCAGGCCGGCCGGGACGTCCAGGGTGATCTGGGTGGGGCCGCTGGTGGCGGTGTTGCCGCTCGGCTCCCAGCTGACGCCGACGATGCCGATGTAGCCCGGGATGATCTCGCTGTAGAGCCCGACCGACTCGTCCTGACCGGCGGTCGGCGGGTCGGCGGCGGCGGGCAGCGCGGTGGCCAGCGCGCCGGCCAGGGCGAGCAGCGAACACGCAAGGGTGCGTGCGATCTTCATGATTTCCCCCCACGGTGAAAGTCGGGAGCACGGTTATATCGTGACGGATCGTCAGATCGTCGCGGAGTCCTGCGAACACCCGTGCCAAACCGGCACTTTCGGACAACCGTCGCCCGCACGGTTCGTCCACCCCACGAACGCCGCGGGCCCCGCCCGCCACGTCGGCGAACGGGGCCCGCGCGGGCTCCTCGGGGCTCAGCCGGCCTGGGCCGGCCGGTTGCCGCGCTGCTCCAGCGAGGCGAGGTAGGCGTTGTACGCGGCCAGCTCCGCGTCGCCGTCCCGCTCCGCGGCCCGGTCCTTGCGGGTGGCGTGGCGCTGCTCCGACTTGGACCACTGGAAGACCAGCGCGATCAGCACCACCGCGGTCGGGATCTCGCCGAACGCCCAGGTGATGCCGCCGGCCATCTTCTGGTCGGCCATCAGGTCGGTGCCGGGCGGGGCCGTCGCCGAGCCGAAGGTGGTCACCAGCGGGTGGGTCGCCATCATCACCGCGACGCCGAAGAAGGCGTGGAACGGCATCCCCATGAAGAGCTCGATGATCCGCATCACGTACCCCGGCCGGTGCGGGCCCGGGTCGACGCCCATGATCGGCCAGAAGAAGAGCAGGCCGACGGCGAGGAAGTGGACCATCATCCCCAGGTGCCCGATCCGGGACTGCATCAGGGTGTCGAACAGCGGGGTGAAGTAGAGGCCGTACAGGCTCGCGATGAAGAGCGGGATGGTGAACGCCGGGTGCGAGACCACCTTGACGTAGCGGCTGTGCAGCAGCGCCACCAGCAGCTCGCGCGGCCCGCGCGGGCGCCCCTTGCCGGCCGGCCGCAGCGAGCGCAGCGCCAGCGTGATCGGCGCGCCGAGCAGCAGCAGGATCGGCGCCAGCATGCTGAGCACCATGTGCTGGATCATGTGCGCGCTGAACAGCGCCATGCCGTAGTCGTTCAGCCCCGAGCAGGTCACCGCGACGACGGTCAGCACCCCGGCCGCCCAGGCCACCGAGCGGCCGACGGGCCACCGGTCGCCGCGCCGGGCGAGCCGGACCACCCCCGCCCCGTAGAGCCCGAGTGCCACCAGGCACCCCAGCAGGAACGGCCAGTCGGGCGACCAGGTGAGCACCGCGTGGAGCGAGAACGGGGCGAGCCCCTCCCCGCCGTGGTGGTGCATCCCCGACATGCCGTCCATCGGCGGTCCCGCTTTCCGTCGTGCCAGCGGACGTCCCGGGCCGTCTGAGGTCCGGTTCGTCCGTTTTTCGTCGGCATCCAGACTACGGCCGCCTCACCGCCCCGGTGCGGGCACCCCCAGCGCTCGCGTGCCGGGACGCGGGACCAGCACGTTCTCGCTGCTGCGGCCGGCCTCGAAGTCGTCGACGTTGCGCAGGGTGGCCTCGATGATCTGGCCGACGGCGGTGCGGGTGAAGTAGGCCTGGTGCGAGGTCACCAGGACCTGCGGGAAGCTGATCAGCCGGACCAGCAGGTCGTCGTCGATGCCTTCGAGCGAGCGGTCGTGGAAGAAGACCCCGGTCTCCTCCTCGTAGACGTCCAGGCCGACGCCGGCCAGCCGGCCCGCGCGCAGGGTCCGGACCAGGGCCGTGGTGTCGATCAGGCCGCCGCGGCTGGTGTTGACCAGGATCGCGTCGTCCTTCAGCAGGGCGAGGGCGCTCGCGTCGATCAGGTGGTGGGTGGCGGGCACCAGCGGCAGGTGCAGGCTGACCAGGTTGCTGCGGGCGAGCAGTTCCTCGCGTGCCACGTAGCGCAGGCCCAGCCGCAGGCAGTCCGGGTTCTCGGTCGGGTCCCAGCCGAGCAGCTCGGTGCCGAAGCCGTGCGCGATCCGGGCGAAGCAGGCGCCGATCCTGCCGGTGCCGATCACCCCGACGGTCATGCCGTGGACGTCCCGGCCGAGCAGCCCGTCCAGCCGGAAGTCGAACTCGCGCGCCCGGCCGACCGCGCGGGCCAGCCGGCGGTTGACCGCCAGCGCCAGGGTCCAGGCGTGCTCGGCCACCGCGTGCGGGCTGTAGTGCGAGACCCGGGCCACGGTGAGGCCGAACTCGGCGGCCGCCTCCAGGTCGATGTTGTTGAACCCGGTGGCGCGCTGGGCGATCAGCCGGGTGCCGCCGGCGGCCAGGATCTCCAGCGTCTCGGCGTCCAGCTCGGCGTTGACGCCGCTGCTCACCGCCGGGTAGCCGGCGGCCAGCGGTGCGGTGTCGTGGTTCAGGAAGACGGCCAGGGTGCGCAGCTGGTGGCGGGCGTCGAAGGCGGCCCGCAGCAGCGGCTGCTCGTCGGCCTGCACGCCGTAGGCGAGGATCTCCATGGCGTCACGGTAAGCGGCCCCCGGCCGTGGAACGCCGATGCCCCGCCGGGGCGGCGGGGCATCGGGGGTTGACTCGCTGGGCTCGGACGGTCGGTCAGATGACCGTCTCGGCCTCGGTGTAGCGCTCGGCGGGCACGGTCTTCAGGTCGGCCACCGCCTCGGCCAGCGGCACCAGGTTGATCTGGGTGCCCTGGAGTGCGGTGATGTGCCCGAAGGCGCCCTTGTGCGCGGCCTCCACCGCGTGCCAGCCGAAGCGGGTGGCCAGCACCCGGTCGTAGGCGGTCGGGGTGCCGCCGCGCTGGGTGTGGCCGAGGATCACCGGGCGGGCCTCCTTGCCCAGGCGGTGCTCCAGCTCGCCGGAGAGCCGGGTGGCGATGCCGGCGAACCGCTCGTGGCCGTAGATGTCCCGGGAGCCCTCCTCCCAGTGCATGGTGTTGGCCTCCGGCTTGGCGCCCTCGGCGCAGACCACGATGGCGAACTTCTTGCCCCGCTCGAAGCGCTCGCGCACCACCTCGGTGAGCTTGTCGATGTGGAACGGGCGCTCGGGCACCACGATCGCGTGCGCACCGGCCGCCATGCCCGCGTTGAGCGCGATCCAGCCGGTGTGCCGGCCCATCACCTCGACCACCATGACCCGCTGGTGCGACTCGGCGGTGGTCTTCAGCCGGTCCAGCGCCTCGGTGGCCACCGAGACGGCGGTGTCGAAGCCGAAGGTGACGTCGGTGCAGGCGATGTCGTTGTCGATGGTCTTCGGGACCCCGACCACCGGCAGACCGGCGTCGCTCATCAGCTTGGCGGCCTTCAGGGTGCCCTCGCCGCCGATCGGGATCACCGCGTCGATGCCCAGGTCGGCGCAGTAGCGCTTGGCCCGCTCCACCCCGTCGCGCAGGTGGCTGGGCTGGACCCGGGAGGAGCCCAGGATGGTGCCGCCCTGGGCCAGGATGCCGCTGACCGAGTCGAGGGTCAGCGGACGGTGGGCACCTTCGAGGAGGCCGCGCCAGCCGTCCTGGAAGCCGATGATCTCGTCGCCGTGGTCGACCACCCCCCGGTGGACCACGGAGCGGATCACGGCGTTCAGTCCGGGGCAGTCGCCGCCGCTGGTCAGCACACCAATACGCATCTGTTTTGCAACTCCCCTGGGGGCACCTCCCAGCCGCTCGGGCTGGGAGGAAGAACCGGACAGCCGGACAACCACCGTGAACGGGCGGGTCAGAATCGGACATTTCGGCCCGATGCTGAGCTTAGCGGCCCCCACCTCCGGCCGGGTGGGAGCAGGCACGGGGGCGGCGTCGTCGGCGCGCCCGCGCGATGGTGCCGGGTGCCGAGGAGGGTTGCATCCGACGAGCTTATTGTCGCAATTCCGTGTCGCGGAATCTCCCGCCGCCGGATGCTGGACACCCGGCGGGCGGGAAACGTTCACCTGGTTCGGCTGACGGGGTGCCAGCGGGATCCAGGATGGTCCGGACCGATCGACGCCTGCTCGAGGCGCCGTGGTCCGGACCCGGTGTCAGGCTGCCCTTCCTGACGGTGTGCGGGCCGTCGCGGTGGACGGCGGGGGTCGGCTCAGGCCGACTGGTTGGTGGCGGCGATCCGCTCGGTGCGCAGCGCGTCGTACCAGGTGGTGTCGACCGGCGGGAGCGCGTTGACGTCCAGCGCGAGCTTGATCAGCATGTCGGCCACCAGCGGGTTGCGGGCCAGCACCGGACCGTGCAGGTAGGTGCCGAAGACGGTGTCCCGCCAGGCGCCCTCGGTGCCGTTCCCGTCACCGTTGCCGCCGCCGACCGTGACCTGGGCCAGCGGGGAGACCCCCTGGCCGAGGTGGGTGACGCCCTGGTGGTTCTCGAAGCCGGTCAGGGTGGGCAGGCCCAGGCGCGGGTCGGCCTCGGCCAGCACGTCGCCGACGCTGCGCGCGCCCTCGCCGCGGGTGGACCAGACGTCCAGCAGGCCCAGGCCCGGCTCGCGCTGGCCCAGGTCGTTGATGAACTCGTGGCCCAGGATCTGGTAGCCGGCGCAGACCGAGAAGACGATCGCGCCGTTGTCCACGGCCCGCGGCAGGCCGGAGTCCGCGCGCAGTCGCTCGGCGGCCAGCCGCTGCGGGCGGTCCTCGCCACCGCCGATCAGGTAGATGTCGCCGCTGGTCGGCACCGGCTGGTCGGAGCGGACGTCGATCCGCTGGACGTTCAGCCCCCGCTGGCGGGCCCGGCGCTCCACGACCAGCGCGTTGCCGCGGTCGCCGTAGGTGCTGAGCAGGTCCGGGTAGACCCAGACCAGCCGCAGGCTGCTGTCGCTCATCCTGGAGGACCTTCCGTAGTGCTGCGGGTCGGGCTGCTGCTGGCCCGGCTGCTGCCGGCCGTGCGGGGCGGCCTGCTGCGGCGGCTGGGCCTGCGGCCCCGGCTGCGCGGGGTAGGGCTGCTGCGCCTGCTGTGGGTAGCCCTGCTGGGGCTGACCCGGGTGCTGCGGCTGCTGCGGGTAGCCCGCGGGCGGCTGCTGGGCGGGGTAGGGCTGGCCCGGGTGCGGTGCGGGGTAGCCCTGCTGCGGCTGGCCCGGGTGCTGCGGCTGCTGCGGGTAGCCCGGCTGCGGCTGACCGGGGTGACCCGGGTGCTGCGGGTAGCCCTGCTGGGGCTGGCCGGGGTGCTGCGGCTGGCCGGGGTGCTGGGGGTAGCCGGGCTGCTGCGGGTACCCGGGCGGGGGCGTGGTCACGAGGCCACCACCTTGCGCAGCTGCTGGAACGCGGTGTAGTTGGCGATCGCCTCGATCCGCCCGGGCGGCGCCATCCGGACCGCCTCCTCCAGCGTCTCCACCACGTGGAACTGCAGGCCGGCCACCTCCAGGCGGACCGCCAGGTCGAGCTTGCGCTGACCCATCACGAAGATCGGGTGCCCGTGCAGCCGCTCGTAGTCGACGTCCCACAGCCAGGAGGTGTCGGTGCCGTCCGCGTCCATCGCGTTGACCGAGAGGATCACCGGTGCCGGCGGGCCGTCGATCAGCGAGAAGGTCTCCAGCCAGCCGGCCGGGTTCTTGGCCAGCAGCAGGCGCACGTCGCGGCCCTGGTAGTTGACCACGTCGTAGCGGCCGGCCACCGCGGTGACCGACTGCATCCGCTCCAGCGCCGCCTGCGGGGCCACGCCGAAGACCGCGGCGACCGCGGCGGAGCTGGTGGCGTTGGCCAGGTTGGCCCGGCCCGGCAGCTGCAGCTGGATCGGCCAGGCGGCGCCGTTCGGGTCGATCACGTGGGTGCCCTGCAGCGCCCAGTGCGGCTGCGGGCGGCGGAAGCCGCACTCCTGGCAGTACCAGTCGTCCCCGGGGCGCTGCATCACGCCGCCGCAGGACGGGCAGGACCAGGCGTCCTCCTTCCAGGCCTGCCCGGCGGCCACCCAGACCACCCGCTGGCAGGAGGAGGCGGCCCAGGTCACCAGCGGGTCGTCCGCGTTGGCGATGATCACCGCTTCGGTGCCCTGCAGGCCCTCGCGCCACTTCTCGGCGAGCATCCGGGTCTCGGCGGCGCGGTCGAGCTGGTCGCGCGAGAGGTTCAGCAGCGCTATGGCCTTGGGGCGGGTGTCCCGGGCGACGCCGGCCAGGTACTTCTCGTCGACCTCGATCACGCCGTACCGGGCGTCCGAGCCGCCGGCCAGCGCCGAGGTGATGCCGGCGGGCATGTTGGCGCCCAGCGCGTTGGAGACCACCGGGCCGGCGGCGCGCAGCGCCTCGGCGATCAGTCGGGTGGTGGTGGTCTTGCCGTTGGTGGCGCTGACCAGGACCACGTCCAGGTGGTCGGCGAGCCGGGCCAGCAGGTCCGGGTCGAAACGCAGCGCGACCTTGCCGCCGATCACCGAACCGCTGCCGCGCCCGACCGAGCGCGAGGCGGCGGCGGCCACCCGGCCCGCGGTGACGGCGAGCTTGGAGCGGGCGGGCAGTGAGGAGTCCCGCGCGCCGGTGGCGGCGGCCTCCGATCCGGTGCTGCTCAGGGGTTCCTCCTCTAGCTGGCGCCCCCCTCGACCTCGTACGGGGCCGTCGGGCGGCGGGGACGGGGCCAGCCTAACGGCTCATGGGAAGCAGGCCGAGCCACGCCCCCATCCTGCCGTGCCTGATCAGGCCACCACCCGGCACCCCGGTCACCTGCGGCGCTCCCGGCGACCGGAGGCCGTGCCCGTACGAAGCGTCAGACCAGGCCGGGCCAGGCGGCGGGCAGCTGCTCGGCGGCGCCGGCCAGGTGGGCGGTGATCACCAGGGTGCCGTCGGAGACCTGGTAGTCGAGCGGGAGTTCGAGCCGGCGCATGGCCGCGATCAGAGCGGTGTTGCCGGCCTGGGTGACCGCGTAGACGGTGCCGGCGCCCGCCTCGGCGGCCAGCGCGGCCATCCGCCGCAGCAGGTCCAGGCCCAGGCCGCGGCGCTGCCAGGCGTCCTCGACCAGCACCGCGAGCTCGGCGCTGTCGTCGTCCCACATCAGGTGGGCCAGCGCGACCAGCCGGCCGTCGGCACTCTCCACGGTCAGCGACTGGCCGTGGCGCGGGTCGAGCAGGTGGTCCAGGTAGCGGTCGGCGTCGCGCACCGGGCCGTGGTAGCGGCGGCGCAGGGTGGCCGGGGAGCAGCGCCGGTGCAGCGCGAGGGCGGCCGCCTTGTCCGCGGGGGCGGCCCGGCGGACGGTCAGCTCGGCCTGCCCGCCCGCGCTGCCGGCCGGCAGTCGCAGCCGGTCGGAGACCTTCGGCACCCGGGGGCCGAGCAGCCCGTCCAGCTCGACCAGCGCCTTGGCCCGGGCGAACTCGGTCGGGGTGAACGGCAGGTGCGGGCGGCTGAGCTCGATCAGCTCGCCGCCGGGCGCGGGCAGCCGCATCACGGTGCCGGCCAGCCGGGGCGCCCCGGCGCGCTCCGCCTCGCGCCCGGGGAACTGGCGGATGGTGACCTGCCCGAACAGCTGGCGCAGCGCCACCGGCAGTTCGGCGGTGTCCAGTGCGGTCCGGGTGGCCAGCGCCAGCACGTGGGTCGGGACGTCCACCAGGTCGTGCGCGTCGGCCGGGTCGGTCCAGATCTCCCGCCCGCCGGCCCGGGCCACCGCCTCGGTCAGCGTGGCGCGGGGGAGTGCTTGCGGGGTGCGCAGCAGGAACTCGTCGACGGTGGCCGCCGGCAGCGGGTGGGTCTGCAGCGCGAGGATGTTGACCCGCAGGGCGGCCAGGGCGGTGCAGACGGCCGCCAGCGAGCCGGGTGCGTCGGAGACGGTGGTGCGCAGCCGCCACAGCCGGGTCGGCTCCGGCAGGGCGGCGTCCAGCGCGTCGGAGACCGGCCGGTCGGCGGCGGGCGGTAGCGGCTCGCCCGGCGGTCCGTGCGGATGGCGGTGTGCCCACCAACTGTGGAACACCGCGGTGGCGAGCAGGGCGGCGGCTGAGGCGGCCAGCAGCACCGGGCCGTCGTGGCCGTGCACCACCACGTTCGCGATCAGGTCGGCGGCGGCCACCGCGACGAAGACGCCGGCCAGCTCGACGGCCGAGCGGCGCCAGCGGTCCGCCCGGGCGAGTCGGCGCTGGGCGCGGGACGGCTCCGGGCGGTGCGGCCGGGAGCCCTGGAGGGGGCGCGGGGAATCGGTCATGAGCCCACCATGACGCAGTGGTGTTTCACGATCACGAATCGGTTATGACCGCCCGGTAAATGTCTCCCGGGTCCCGCGCCCGCCGACCGGCCCTACTGTCGGGTGGTCAGATCGCCTGCCGCGGCCCGCACTTCGTCCAGCAGCACGGTCAGGTCCGCCTCCGTGGTGGCCGCGTTCAGCAGGCAGGCGCGCAGCGCCTCGCGCCCCGCGAGCACGGTGCCCGTGACGAAGGCCCGGCCGCGCCGCTGCACCGCCGCCGGCAGCGCCTGGTTGAGCGCGTTCAGCCCGGTCGCGCCCAGGCCGGCCGGGCGGGCCCGGAAGGCCACGATCGAGGTCTCCACCGGCGCCAGCAGCTCCAGCTCCGGGTCGGCCGCGACCAGCTCGCCGAGCCGGCGGGCCAGCCGGGTGCAGTGCGCGATGTCCGCGGCCAGCCCCGACCGGCCCCGGTGCGCGATGGTGGCCCACACCTTGAGCGCGCGGAACGGGCGGGTCTGCTCGATCCCGTACTCGGAGTACCAGCCGAGCCCGTCACCCGCCTCGTCCCGCAGGTAGGCCGGGACCAGGCTGAAGGTCTCCCGCAGCTGCTCGCCGTCGCGGACCAGCGCGCAGCCGCAGTCCACCGGCACGCCGAGCCACTTGTGCGGGTCCAGGGCCAGCGAGTCGGCCCGCGCCAGGCCCGCGTACCGCGGCGCCAGGGCCGGGTCGAGCACCCCGAAGGCCCCGTACGCGCCGTCCACGTGCAGCCACAGCCCCTGCTCGGCGCAGAGGTCGGCGAGCGGCTCGAAGGCGTCGACCGCGCCGGTGTTCACCGTCCCGGCCGAGGCCACCACCAGGAACGGCACCCGCCCGGCCGCCCGGTCCGCGGCGATAGCGGCGCGCAGCGCGACCGGGTCCAGCCGCCCCTCGGCGTCGCCGGCCACCACCCGCAGCTGCCGGCTGCCCAGGCCCAGCAGCTCGGCGGCCTTGCGGACGCAGGAGTGGGTCTCCGCGCTCAGGTAGCCGACCAGCGGCGGCAGGCCGGCCAGCCCGTCGGCCCGCACGTCGTGCCCGAGCCGGGCGGCCGCCCGGCCGCGCGCGGCGGCCAGGCAGACGATGGTGGCCATCGAGGTGCCGGAGGTCAGCAGCCCGGCCCCGACCCGGTGCGGGAAGCCGACCAGCTCGGCCAGCCAGCGCACCACGGTCCGCTCCAGGTGCACGTCGGCATGGTCGCCGCCGGCCGAGCTCGGGTTCATCGCGGCCGCCGCCAGGGTGGCCAGCACCCCGGCCGGGGCGGGCGCCGAGTTCACCCAGCCGAAGAACCGCGGGTGCCCGTTGCCCATCGGGGCGGGCAGCACCTCGGCCTCGATGGTCCGCAGCAGCTCGGTCAGCTCCCGGCCGGACTGCGGCAGCGCCGCCGCCAGCAGCCGCTCCCGGGCGGCGGGCGCCATCGGCTGCCAGACCGGCCGCTCGGGCACGGCCGCCAGGTAGTCGGCCACCAGGTCGGCGGCGGCGTGGGCGGCCGCCCGGAACGGGGAGGTCAGGGGCTCGGGCATGGGCCCGATCGTACGAGGTCAGTCCAGCGAACCGGAGAGGTGGGCCGTGGAGCGGCAGTCGCGGGCGATCTCCTGGTCGGTGAGCTTGGCGCAGAGCCGGCCCGCGGCACCGGCGTCGGTGTAGTTGACCGTGTAGTAGCTCACCATGCCGTCCACGCAGGCCTTGCGCTGCCAGCTCTCCGCCGCACCGGCGCACTGGTGGCCGACCCAGTCCTCGCGGTCCAGGTTGTACTTCATGGTGCGCGAGCCGACGCCCCGGCTGCAGTCGTCGGCCCCGCCGGTGGCCTGGGCGCCCAGGCACCACTTCAGGGCCTGCCCGTAGACCTCGTCGTGGTTCGGGTAGTCGTGCGAGGAGAGGTAGTAGGTCGGGGCGTAGAAGTAGCAGGCCGACTGGAAGAGCGCCGGCTGCTCGGGACAGGGGTAGAACGGCTCGCTCGCCAGCTTGTCGGCGGGCAGCTGCGCCTTGGCGTTCTCGTCCTCCTCGTCCGGGGCGAAGAGCTGCATGAACAGGCCCTCGGAGCAGGTGATGATCCGGCTCTGCGAGCCGTACCGGCTGCACAGGTCGCGGGCGGCCGGCACGTTCTGCTTGGTGACGAACATGGTGCCGTGGCCGGTGCCGTGCACGCAGGGCCCGGACATCTGCGGCTGGCAGAGCTTGAGCAGGTCCTCGCCCGGGTCGGTGGAGGCGGCCAGCATCTCCTCGACCGCGCCGTGCAGGTAGCCGGAGGCGCAGGTGTCGTGCGGGAAGGAGAGCACCTTGGCGAAGTCGTAGTTGTACCGCTTGACCGCCGCGTGGCCCAGCTCGTGGGCGATCGGGTGGCAGAACCGCACGGTGTACGGCTTGGCCTTGGTGATCCTGTCCAGGTCGGCCAGCGCCACCCCGGGGTCGGTGGCGGTCATCTCGGCCATCAGCTTGTTCCGCAGCGTGCTGCGGGTCCAGACCGCCGGATCGCCGGTCGGCGCGGCCGAGGCGGCCACCGCGCCGGCCGCCGGC
>NZ_JBNQTI010000052.1:0-47708 GCF_050325825.1 Kitasatospora sp. LaBMicrA B282 | reverse complement strand
GGTCCCGCGGCGGACCGCGGGACCGGCAGCGCCCCGGCGGCGTCAGCCCCGGTCGGCCGCCTGGGCGCGCAGCGCCCGGGCCAGCTCGTCGCGGCACTCCAGCACCAGCCGGCGCAGCGCCGGGGCCGCCTGCGGGCGGTCGGCCAGCCAGGCGTCGGTCGCGGCCAGGGTGGCGTCGTCGGTCTGCAGGCGGGGGAAGAAGCCGCCGACGAAGCGGATCGCGATCTCGATGCTGCGCTCGGCCCAGACGGTCTCCAGCAGCTCGAAGTACCGCGCGGTGTAGGGCGCGGTCAGCTCCCGCTGGTCGGGCTGGGCGAAGCCGGCGGTCTGCGCGCCGACCATCGCGTTGGGCAGCGAGTCGTCGTCCACCACCGCGGACCAGGCGGCGGCCTTGGCCTCGGCGGTCGGCCGGGCGGCCAGCGCCTGGGTGGCCTTCTGGCTGCCGCTGGCGGTGTTGTCCCGCTTGAGCTCGGCGTCCAGCTGCTCGACGGTGGCCCGGCCGGCGGCGGCCAGCGCGGTCCACAGCACCCAGCGCAGGTCCTGGTCCACGTCGAGGCCGTCGATCCTGGCGGTGCCGGCCAGCAGCCCCTCCAGCAGCTGGAGCTCCGAGTCCTGCACCGCGGTGTGGGCCAGGAAGCGGGCCCAGGCCAGCTGGTGGTCGCTGCCCGGGGCGGCCACCAGCAGCTCGCGCAGCGCGCAGTCGGCCAGCAGCCGCGCGCCCTCGGCCCGGTAGTCGGGGTCGACGAAGACGTCGAGGGCGCCCTTGGCCTGGGTGTGCAGGGTCTGCAGCACGCCGATGTCCGACTCCCGGCCGGCGAACTGCAGCACCAGGTCCAGGTAGTCGCGGGCGGGCAGCAGCCCGTCCCGGGTGAGGTTCCAGCAGGCCGACCAGACCAGCGCCCGGGCCAGGGTGTCCTCGATGTCGCCGAGCGAGCTGCGCAGGGTGGCCAGCGAGTCGGCGTCGAAGCGGATCTTGCAGTACGTCAGGTCGTCGTCGTTGACCAGGACCAGGGCCGGGCGGGGCCGGCCGGCCAGCTCGGCGACCGGGGTGCGGGCACCGGTGACGTCCAGCTCGGCCCGGGCGGTGCGCACCAGGGCGCCGTCGGGCTGCCGGTCGTAGAGGCCGACCGCGACCCGGTGCGGGCGCAATGTCTCCCCGTCCTGGAGGACGGCGAGTTCGGTGATCCGGCCCTCGGCGTCCACGGTCAGCTGCGGGGTGAGCGCGTTGACGCCCGCGGTCTGCAGCCAGGCCCGGGACCAGTCGGCCATCGCCTGCTCGCCGCGCCCGGAGGTGACCGCCAGCACCTCCAGCAGGTCGCCGAGCACGGTGTTGCCGAAGGCGTGCGCCTTGAAGTACCGGCGGGCGCCCTCGAAGAAGGCCTCCCGGCCGGCGTAGGCCACCAGCTGCTTGAGCACCGAGGCGCCCTTGGCGTAGGTGATGCCGTCGAAGTTGAGCTTGGCGTCCTCGACGTCGCGGATGTCCGCGGTGATCGGGTGGGTGGTGGGGTACTGGTCCTGGCGGTAGGCCCAGGCCTTGCGCTGGTTGGCGAAGGTCACCCAGGAGGCCTGGTACTTGGTGGCCTCGGCCAGCGCGAAGGAGCCCATGAAGTCGGCGAAGGACTCCTTGAGCCACAGGTCGTCCCACCACTTCATGGTGACCAGGTCGCCGAACCACATGTGCGCCATCTCGTGCAGGATGACGTTGGCCCGCGCCTCGTAGGCGGCCTCGGTGACCTTCGAGCGGAAGACGTACTCCTCGCGGAAGGTGACGCAGCCCGGGTTCTCCATGGCGCCGATGTTGTACTCCGGCACGAAGCACTGGTCGTACTTGCCGAACGGGTACGGGAAGTCGAACTCGTCGTGGAAGAAGTCCAGGCCCTGCTTGGTGACCGTGAAGATCTCGTCCGCGTCGAAGTACGGCGCCAGCGACTTGCGGCAGGTGGCGGCGAGCGGGATCTCCAGGGTGGAGCCGTCGGCCAGCTTGCGGCTCCACTGGTCCCGGGCCACGTGGTAGGGGCCGGCCACCACGGCGGTCAGGTAGGTGGAGATCGGCTTGGTCTCCAGGAAGCGCCAGACCTTGGCGGCGCCGTTCTCGGTCACCGAGTCGGTCGCCCCGTTGGCGTACACGTCCCAGGCCGCCGGGGCGGTCACGGTGAAGCGGTAGGGCGCCTTGAGGTCGGGCTGCTCGAAGTTGGCGAACACCCGGCGGGCCTCGGCGGGCTCGTAGTGGGTGTAGAGGTAGGTCTCGCCGTCCGCCGGGTCGGTGAACCGGTGCAGGCCCTCGCCGGTGCGGCTGTAGGCACAGTCGGCGTCCACCACCAGCAGGTTCTCGGCGGCCAGGTCGGGCAGGGCCACCCGGGCTCCGTCGAAGACCACGGCCGGGTCGAGCTCCCGGCCGTTCAGGGTGACCGCCCGCACGCCGGTCGCGAGCAGGTCGGCGAAGCTCGTCGCGCCGGGCTCGGTGCAGCGGAAGCGGATCGTGGTGGTGGAGCGGAAGGTCGGCTCGGCTGCATCCGGGGCGCCGGTGACGTCGAGGTGCACCTCGTAGGCGTCGACGCTGAGGATGCCGGCGCGTTCCTGCGCCTCGTCCCGGCTGAGGTTCTTGCCCGGCACGGCGGTACTCCTTTGTCCGGCTCGCACGGCGCTGTGCAGTTGGCTGTGCGGTGCGTGGGTCGGGGCAGGTCCTTGCCCCGGGGCATCCTTTCACGGAGACCCCGGGGCGTACCGGGCCACCTGCCCGTGTGCCGCTTACCGGTGCGACCGGTCAGCGGTCGTCGCGCACCGCCGAGCGGCGCTGGCGCCAGTAGCCGGCGCCGCTCAGCGCCGCGACAAGCACCCCGGCCGCGTACAGCTGGTCCCGGTTGGCCGGGGTGGTGGTCATCAGCCCCAGCA
Organism: Kitasatospora sp. LaBMicrA B282; assembly: GCF_050325825.1. NCBI lineage: Bacteria > Bacillati > Actinomycetota > Actinomycetes > Kitasatosporales > Streptomycetaceae > Kitasatospora > Kitasatospora sp. LaBMicrA B282. The sequence continues at coordinate 44,816 of NZ_JBNQTI010000052.1, read as the reverse complement.
CCACCACCACGCCGGCCAGCGCGACCCAGGTCAGGTACGGGAAGCCCCACATCCGCACGGTCAGCAGCTCGGGCGCCTCGCGCTCCAGCCGGCGCCGCATCCGCAGCTGGGCGGCGGCGATGAAGAGCCAGACCACCAGGATCGCCACGCCGGTGGTTTTCATCAGCCAGGTGAAGACGGTGTCCGGCCACCAGTAGCCGGCCAGCACCGCGGCGAAGCCGAAGCCGCAGGAGGCCAGCACCGCGAGCCGCGGCACCCCGCCGCTCACCTTGGCCAGCGCCCGCGGGCCCTGGCCGCGGGCGACCAGCGAGAAGGCCATCCGGGAGGAGCCGTAGATGTTCGCGTTCATCGCGCTGAGCAGCGCGATCAGCACCACGGCCTGCATCACCTGGGCGGCGCCGGGCACGTGCAGCAGCTGCAGCACCGTCACGTAGGGGCCCAGCTTGACCACGTCGGGGTCGTTCCACGGCACCAGGGTGACCACCAGGGCCATCGAGCCGATGTAGAAGACGGCGATCCGCCAGACCGCGGTGCGCACCGCGTTGGCCACGTTGCGGCGCGGGTCGTCGGACTCGGCGGCGGCGATGGTGACCGTCTCCAGGCCGCCGTAGGCGAAGACCGAGGCGAGCAGGCCGGTCGCCAGGCCGCTGCCGCCGTGCGGCAGGAAGCCGCCGTGGCCGGTCAGGTTGGCGGTGCCGGGCGCGTGGCCGACCAGGCCGAGGACCCCGAGCAGGCCGAGGGCCAGGAAGGCGACGATCGCGGCGATCTTGATCGCGGCGAACCAGAACTCGAACTCGCCGAAGTTCTTCACCGCGGTCAGGTTGCTGGCGCAGAAGAAGGCCATGAAGACGCCGACCCAGGCCCAGCCGGGCACCGAGGGCAGCCAGGAGTTCATGATCGAGCCGGCCGCGGTGGCCTCGGCGGCCACCCCGCAGCAGAGCATCACCCAGTACATCCAGCCCGCGGTCACCCCGGCCCAGGGGCCGATCTCGCGTTCGGCGTGCACCGAGAAGGAGCCGGAGGCGGGGTGCGCGGCGGACATCTCGCCGAGCATCCGCATGATCAGCATGACCAGCAGGCCGGAGAGGGTGAAGGCGAGGATCACCCCGGGGCCGGCGGCCGCGATCCCGGCGCCGGAGCCGACGAAGAGGCCGGCGCCGATCACGCCGCCGAGCGCGATCATCGACAGGTGACGCTGCTTCAGGCCGTGGGTCAGCTGCGGGCCGGCGGTGGCCGTCGCCTCGGAGTCGGCGCCTTGCGCCGACGGGGCGGTGGTGGTCATCGGGGGTGATCCAGTCGTTCGGGCGGACCGAGAACCGCTGTTCGGTGATCGGACTACCCGTCTCACTATCCGGTGCCCGACGAGCGGGCATCAACGGGTCGGCCGCTGGGCTCACCATCCGGAACGACTCGTGACGCACCGTGATGATATACGTTCGTCCCCGTAGATATTCGTCATACTTTCTGGAGCTTTCATGGCACTGGCCACCCCGCTTCCCACTTGGGCCGTGCTGGCCGACCTGCTGCCGGCCGCGGACAGCAGGCTCGGCGCCGCGCTGCGCGAACTCGCCCTGGTCGCCGGCGGTGCCGCACTGACCGGGCTGGCCGCACAGCTCTCGCTGCCGGTGCCGGGCTCCCCGGTGCCGGTCACCGGCCAGACCTTCGCCGCGCTGCTGGTCGGCACCGCGCTCGGGGCCCGCCGCGGTGCCGCCGCGCTCGGCCTCTACCTGCTGGCCGGGGCATCCGGCCTGCCCTGGTTCGCCGAGCACAGCTCCGGCTGGGCGCTGCCCACCCTGGGCTACGTGCTGGGCTTCGTGCTGGCCGCGGCGCTCACCGGCCTGCTGGCCCGCCGCGGCGGTGACCGCACCCCGCTGCGCACCGCCGGCGTGATGGTGCTGGGCAACCTGGCGATCTACGCGGTCGGCGTGCCCTACCTGGCCGCCTCGCTGCACGTCCCGCTGGCCCGGGCCGCCGACCTCGGCCTCTACCCCTACCTGCTGGGCGACGCGCTCAAGGTGCTGCTGGCGATGGGCGCCCTGCCGCTCGCCTGGAAGCTGCTGCGCGGCCGGTCCTGACCGCGCGTCGGCTGCTGTAGGCCTGAGGCCCCGCACCTGGCCGGACACCGCTCCGGCCGGGCGCGGGGCCTTCGCCGGTGCCGGGGCACCCGCATGCCAGACTTCTCCCCATGCGCGTCTACCTGGGATCCGACCATGCCGGATTCGAACTGAAGAACCACCTCGTCGAGTGGCTCACGTCGGCCGGCCACGAGCCGATCGACTGCGGCCCGCACATCTACGACGCGGTCGACGACTACCCGCCCTTCTGCCTGCGGGCCGCCGAGCGCACCGCCGCGGACCCCGAGGCGCTCGGCATCGTGATCGGCGGCTCGGGCAACGGCGAGCAGATCGCCGCCAACAAGGTCAAGGGCGTGCGCGCCGTGCTGGCCTGGAGCGAGCAGACCGCTGCGCTCGGCCGCGAGCACAACAACGCCAACGTGATCAGCGTCGGCGGGCGGATGCACACCCAGGAGGAGGCCACCAAGTTCGTCGAGGTCTTCCTCAACACCCCGTACAGCAACGAGGAGCGGCACACCCGCCGGATCGAGATGCTGAGCGCCTACGAGACCACCGGTGAGCTGCCGCCCATCCCGGCGCACCACCCGCAGCAGGGCTGACCCGCCCGCTCCTGCGCACGACGCCTCCCGGCCCTCGGCCGGGAGGCGTCCGCATGCCCGCCGGCTGCCGCGCCCGGTCTCAGAACTCGTGCGGCAGCCAGGGCGCCACCGGCCAGCCGAACGCGTGCGCCGCCTCCGCCAGCGCCCCCGCGCGCAGCTCGCGCACCAGCCCGGCACCCGCCAGCGCGGCCAGCGAGGACCCGCCGAGGTAGGCCGAGCCCAACTCTCGCACCGACAGTGCGAGGTCGGCCGGCGCGTCGGTCGGCTCGCAGGCCGCCGCCGCGTTCGGCCCGGCGGCGTGCAGGTGCCAGCGCCCGGTGTTCCACGGGCAGAACTCGTCCGCCACCTCCAGCACCAGGTCCACCGGCGCCGCGTAGTGCCGCGAGCGCAGCGCGTCGCCCACCTCCACCAGCCGCACGAAGAGCGCGTCCGAGACCCGCGGGCGCAGCCGGCGCGGGTCGGAGACCAGGTGCAGCAGCGGATCGTCCACCGGCAGGTTCTCCGCCACCACGGTGTCGGTCAGGTCCAGGTCCAGCAGGTAGGCCCAGAGCGCGGCGCAGCTCTCCGGATCGGCCGCCGTCACCTCCCGCACCCGCACCTCGCCGGCCGCCCCGCCCTCCCGCCAGACCACCTTGGTCGAGTAGCGCGCGTACCCGAGCAGTTCCCCGTCCCGCCGGTCCTCGGCCAGTACGCACTGCAGCGCGCCGTGCCCCTTGCGCTCGGCCGGCGGGTCCAGCAGCGGCAGCCGCTCCCAGCCGGGGCGCCGGGCCAGCATCCCGGGGCGCAGCGGCACCCGCCGGGCGTACAGCCGCTCGCAGGCGGCCGCGGCTCGCGCCGGGTCGGCCAGCCGCAGCCGGACCCGGTCCAGCTCCGTGCCGCGCTCCCGCTCCGCCGCCGAGCGCCGCACCGTCACCCGGGACCGCTCCACCCGCACCCCGAGCTGCCAGCTGGCCAGCCCGTAGCCGTACCGGCCGTAGATCGCCGGCTCCGAGGCGACCAGCACGGCCAGCGCCTCGCCGCGCTCGTGCACCTCGTCCAGCTGGTGGCGCATCAGCGCGGTGAGCACCCCGCGCCGCCGGTGGGTGGGCGCCACCCCGACCATGGTCACCCCGGCGGTGGGCAGCACCGCACCGCCCGGCACCGCCATCCGGAACGAGAAGGCGCCGGCCGAGCCGACCGGCACCGCGCCGTCCCAGACCCCCAGCGAACGGTCCACCTCGGTCAGGCCGCGCCACAGCGAGCGCCGCTCGGGCGCCTCCTGCTCGCCGAAGGCCACCTCCAGCGCGTCGTACCAGGCGTCCCAGTCCGCCGCCGCGAGCGGGCGCAGGCTCAGCGCGTCCTGGGGAGGGGTGTCGGCAGGCTGTGTCATATGCCACAGCTACCACCCGCGGCGCCACCGGGCGACCCGGTGGCGCCGGGCGGTCCGGCACGCGCCCGCGACAGGCGGCGCACGCTGCACGGACGCGCCCCGGGCTGCCTCGAGTGCGGCGACGGAGCGCCCCGGGCGCGGCTCTCCGCCCGGCCGAAATCGAGCGCCCGCGCCACGGGCCGGTGGACGCCCGTCGACGTGAACCGCCCGCGGTGGATAAGGTCGGGCCCCATGGCTGGCCGCACGCCGGGCTCACCGCCCCAGACGAGCGCGACGGGGACCGCCGCCACAGCGGCCGCGGATCCCCTGACGGCCCGGTTGCGCAAGCGCCTCTACCGGGCCCGGCGGACCCTGCGCCGGACCGGGGTGGACTACTTCCGCGGCGACGCGGCGGACTGGCTGGCCTTCGCGGTGCTGCTGATGCTGGTGCCGCTGCTGGTCGCGCTGAACGTCTGGATCCCGGCCTGGGTGCCGCCGACCGCGCTGGTGCTGCCGATCCTGGTCGGCTCGCTGCTGCTGCGCCCGGTCTCGCTGGTGCTGCTCTACGCCACCTCCGCGCTCGGCCTGTCCACCGAGTCGGTGATCCACACCGGCGAGCGGGCGGCCAGCGACCATCCGGCCGAGTACGTCTACGGGGTCACGCCCGGCGCGGCCCTGGTGGTCGGCGCGGTCGGGGTGGCCGGCCTGCTGCTCGCCCAGTTCCGCAGCCGGGTCGGGGTGCCCTGGCGCGGCGGCGGCTCGATGCTCTTCGACCTGCGCGAGCGGCTGAAGGTGCAGAGCCGGCTGCCGCAGCTGCCCGACGGCTGGCACGCCGACATGGCGCTGCGGCCGGCCGGCGGCCAGTCCTTCTCCGGCGACTTCGTGGTGGCCGCCCGCACCGGGCCGGGCCGGCGGATGCTGGAGGTGGTGCTGGCCGACGTCTCGGGCAAGGGCATGGACGCCGGCTCCCGGGCGCTGCTGCTCTCCGGCGCCTTCGGCGGGCTGCTCGGCTCGCTGCCGCCGCACGACTTCCTGCCGGCCGCCAACGGCTACCTGCTGCGCCAGGACTGGGACGAGGGCTTCGCCAGCTCGGTGCACCTCGCGCTGGACCTGGACACCGGCGAGTACGAGCTGCTCTCGGCCGGCCACCTGCCCGGGATGCAGCGGCTGGCCGGGGCCGGGTGCTGGGAGGTCAAGGAGGCCGCCGAGGGCCCGCTGCTGGGTCTCTACGACGGCGCCAAGTTCGAGGGCGTGCGCGGCCGGCTGGGCCCGGGCGACGTGCTGCTGCTCTGCACCGACGGGATGGTCGAGGCGCCCGGGCGGGACCTGTCCGAGGGGATGGACCGGCTGATGGGGGAGGCCGACCGGCTGGTGGCCGGCGCCCAGTTGGGCAAGGGCAGTTCGGGGGCGGCGGTGCGGCTGATCGAGACGGTGGCCAAGGACATCAACGACGACCGCGCGGTGCTGCTGCTCTGGCGGGCCTGACGGCGCCCCGGCGACCGGGGACCTGCCGGGCCGGGCTGTCAACGTCTGCGGAGATCTTCAGCCAATTCCCGCCGCCGGGCCCGGCGGGTCTTCGGTAGACGAACGGCCCAGCTGGGAGCCCCCGCCGACGCTCCGTCAACTCCAGTGGGCTATCGTCTCGTCCGGCGGAAACTCGTCTCACATCGCAGGATGTTCGGCACGGGTCAGCGGCAAGTCCTTTACGCACTCGGCACGGTCGACCACACTGAGTCGGGGCGGGACTGGCCGGATCTCGGGGGCACGGGGGTGGCGGGTTGCGCCTTGGGACCGTCGGACACGCCGGGGTCCGTACCGCCACGACACGAGGAAGTGAGTCCGGGTGGCCCTCTCCGTCTCCGCGCTGGTCCTGTTCGGCATCATTCTCATCATCTTCATCCGCAACAAGCAGATCAAGGTGCCGCACGCGATCCTGGCCGCACTGTTCGGCTTCATGCTGAACCAGTCCACTGCGGCCAAGCCGATCCAGGACTTCCTGACCCAGGTGGCCAAGACCCTCTCCAACATCGGGACCTGACCGGCCGACAGCAGATCCCGACCGCCCGGCGGCGCACCGCCGGACCCCTGGTGACGGCCTACTGGCCGGCCTGTCTGGTCCGCCACCAGCGGCCCAGTGCTGCCTTCCGCCGGCCGAGGGCCGCCCGTGCCGCTCGCCGGCGCGCCGCCGGCCAGGCGGCTGCGGCCGCCCGCGCGCCGTCCTGCTCGGGGGTCGACCGTGCTGCGCCGGGATATGCCGCCGGCAACGGCCGGATGCTCTCGCTCCGGCGCGCGGCCCCGGCCAGGTCCGCCTGCTCGGCCGCCAGCAGCACGAACAGCCGCGCCCAGCAGAACCGTTCGCCGCGCGGCCAGTCCAGCGCGCGCAGCGCCGCCGAGGCGGCGGGTGCCACCGTGCCGTTCACCCGGACCTCGGCCACCTCGTCACCGGCCCGGCCGCCGAAGAAGAGCTTGACGCCGTTCAGCCGCGCATCGGGCAGCTCCGCGGCCAGCGGCCCGGCGAGCTCGGCCATCAGCTCGCGCTCGCCCAGCCAGCCGGACAGCTGCGCGCTCCGGAAGCCGAAGACGGTGGCCGGCCCCTGCACCGCCTGCCAGCCGGGCAGTGCGGGCAGCCGGAGGTGGTCGCCGTGCCGGCCGGCCCCCTCCAGGAACTCCACCACCGCGGCCGCCGTGGTGCCCGCCCACATCCGCACGGCACTGTCCAGCTTCTCCTCCTCGGTGGTGCCGAGGCCGGCCGTGCAGTCCCAGAGCACCGGCGCCTCGTCGCTGCCCAGGGTGAGCACGTACCCCAGGTCGACGTGGCCGCCGTCCGGCCCCGGGTGCTCGCGCACCGCCACCGCGGTGCGGCCCGGCCCGCGCACCACGGCGCCGTCGAGGGAGAACTCGCGTCCGTAACGGGCCATTTCCCGCACCACCGCGCGCTGGATGACCGCCAGTCTCTGCTCGGGGTCCACCCGTCTGTCCTCCGCCCTGTGCCGGCCGCCGGCAGCGCACCCGCACCGGCCGTCCGTGTCCGAACCCGTGGCCCGGCCGGGGTGGCCGGGCATAGCGCCGGAGCTGCCGCCGAACAGACCACCGGACATACCAAAGGCCCCGGCTCGAAGAAGCCGGGGCCCTGGGACGGAGCGGGCGACGAGAATCGAACTCGCGTGACTAGTTTGGAAGACTAGGGCTCTACCATTGAGCTACGCCCGCGTGCGTGCCCGTACCCGGCCGCCGCCTGTGGGCACCGGCCGGTGTGGACGGGGATCAGCGTACCTGGTCGGGCCGTCGGCGCGCACGCGCCCTTTCCACCGGGGCCGCTCGGCGGGTCCGGTGGCATGTCCTGAATATCGGCGAGCCGTGCGGGCGCGGCGTGTACGCTTCCTCTCGCAAAGTGCGGGGTGTGGCGCAGTTTGGTAGCGCGTCCGCTTTGGGAGCGGAAGGCCGTCGGTTCGAATCCGGTCACCCCGACCACGATGAGCCCCATGAATTTTCGGGCGGGGCCCGGTGCGGTGCCGCGCCGGTGGTCCCCGGCGGGGCGACCGGCACGGCCGGAGCGATCGCGGCTTTGTGGTACCCGGTAGGATGGGCCGCTGGCGGAAGAGCCACCGCCCACACCCCGCGACCGGGGAACGGGCCGCTCGCCGTCCACCCCACACGGGAGATGCCGCACCAGGTGGCTCATCACCCGTCTGTCCGGCCCGCGGCCCGCAAGGGACACGGTTCGTTGGCAGACCAGCCGACCGCAAGCCCATAGGAGACCAAACCGTGAAGAGCGCCGTCGAGACTCTGAACCCGACCCGGGTTCGACTCACCGTCGAGGTGCCCTTCGAGGAGCTCAAGCCCAGCCTCGACGCGGCGTACCAGAAGATCAACCAGCAGGTCACGGTTCCCGGCTTCCGCAAGGGCAAGATCCCGGCCCGGGTCATCGACCAGCGCTTCGGCCGTGCCGCCGTGCTGGAGGAGACCGTCAACGACGCGCTGCCGCGCTTCTACACGCAGGCGGTCGACGAGAGCAAGATCGACGTCCTCGGCCAGCCGGACATCACCGACATCAAGGGCGTCGAGGACCTCGACAAGAACGGCCTGACCTTCATCGCCGAGGTCGACGTCCGCCCGGAGATCGTGCTGCCCTCGTTCGAGGACATCGAGGTCGAGGTCGACCCGATCGAGGTCACCGACGAGGACGTCGAGAAGTCGCTGGAGCAGCTGCGCGAGCGCTTCGCCTCGGTCAAGGACGTCGAGCGCGCCGCGGCCGCCGGCGACATCGTGGTGATCGACCTGGAGGCCAAGGTCGACGGCGAGGTCCCCGAGGACGGCACCGCCTCCGGCGTGAGCTACGAGATCGGCTCCGGCCGCCTGCTGGACGGCATCGACGAGGCCGTCGTCGGCCTGTCCGCCGGTGAGTCGAAGGCCTTCACCACCGAGCTCAAGGGCGGCACCCAGGCCGGCCAGAGCGCCGAGGTGACCGCCACCGTCACCACCGTCCAGGAGAAGGAGCTGCCCGCGCTGGACGACGAGTTCGCCCAGCTCGCCAGCGAGTTCGACACCCTGGACGCGCTCCGCGAGGACTCCCGCGGCCGCCTCGGCCGGATGAAGGAGTTCGACCAGGCCACCCAGGCCCAGGAGCGGGTGCTGGACGCGCTGCTCGCCAAGGTCGAGATCGAGTACCCGGAGAAGCTCCTCAAGGACGAGATCGAGACCCGCAAGCACAACCTGGAGCACCACCAGCTGCAGCCGATCGGTCAGACCCTCGAGACCTACCTCGCCGCCCAGGGCAAGTCCCGCGAGGAGTTCGACCAGGAGACCGAGGACGCGGCCAAGAAGGGCATCAAGACCCAGTTCGTGCTCGACGCGATCGTCGGCAAGGAGGAGGTCGGCGTCAGCCAGGAGGAGCTCACCGAGCACCTGATCCGCCGCGCCGCCGGTTCCGGCCTCACCCCGGACCAGTTCGCCCAGCAGCTCGTCCAGGGCGGCCAGGTGCCGATGCTGGTCGGCGAGGTCGCCCGCGGCAAGGCGCTGGCCCTGGTCGTCGAGGCCGCCACGGTCAAGGACACCACCGGCAAGGAGATCAACTTCGACGAGGAGGACGAGACGGCCGAGACCGTCGAGGCCGCCACGGAGGAGACCGTCGCCGAGACCGCCACCGACGAGGCCTGAGCCTCCCGGTAGCACCGCACCACCGAGCAGGCCCGGACGCGCACCGCGTCCGGGCCTGCGCGCGTTCCGGGCCCCGCCGTGGCCCCGTACGGGGCCCGTCGCGGCGACGTCCCGACGGGGTGCCGCCACCCTGCGCTCACAGCGAACAGTTCAGCGTGGGGGATGGTCGGGCCGGGCCTGCGCGTTAGGGTCGACGAAAGCAAGCTTTCAACAGCGTGGGCGGGGCGGCCCGATCACCGGCGCGTGTCCGGGAAGCCCGCCCCGGTCCCCGTATGTGACGTAGCGACGGTCAACCAGAGGGACCGTCCGAATCGACTGAGCAGGTGGCTAAGTGACGTTCCCGCAGATGCAGATGCCTGGCCTGATGACGCCGCGCGCCGCCGGTGGTGACGTGCTCGGCGGGCTTGGCGACCAGGTCTACAACCGGCTGCTCAACGAGCGCATCATCTTCCTCGGCCAGCAGGTCGACGACGACATCGCCAACAAGATCACCGCCCAGCTCCTCCTCCTGGCCGCCGAGCCGGAGAAGGACATCTTCCTGTACATCAACTCGCCGGGCGGCTCGATCACCGCGGGCATGGCGATCTACGACACCATGCAGTACATCAAGAACGACGTCGTCACCATCGCGATGGGCATGGCGGCCTCGATGGGCCAGTTCCTGCTGACCGCGGGCACCCCCGGCAAGCGCTTCGCGCTGCCGAACGCCGAGATCCTGATGCACCAGCCGTCCGCCGGCCTCGGCGGCTCGGCCACCGACATCCGGATCCAGGCGGAGCAGCTGCTCCGGATGAAGAAGCGGATGTCGGAGCTGATCTCGCACCACAGCGGCCAGACCTTCGAGCAGATCACTAAGGACTCCGACCGCGACCGCTGGTTCACCGCGGAGGAGGCCAAGAACTACGGCCTGATCGACGCCATCATGCACAGCGCCGCGGACGTCCCCGGCGGCGGTGGCACCGGCGCCTGAGCGCCGAGCCCCGCATCCCACCACAGGACAGCTTCCGGAGGACAACCGCAATGAACCTTCCCAACACCCCGCTGGGTGAGTACCTGGGCGCCCGGGCCGAGGGCCGCTACATCGTCCCGCGCTTCGTCGAGCGCACCTCCCAGGGCATCCGCGAGTACGACCCGTACGCCAAGCTGTTCGAGGAGCGGATCATCTTCCTGGGTTCCCAGGTGGACGACGTCTCGGCGAACGACATCATGGCCCAGCTGCTCTGCCTGGAGTCGATGGACCCGGACCGCGACATCCAGGTCTACATCAACTCGCCCGGCGGCTCGTTCACCGCGCTCACCGCGATCTACGACACGATGCAGTTCGTGAAGCCGGACATCCAGACCGTCTGCATGGGCCAGGCCGCCTCCGCGGCCGCCGTGCTGCTGGCCGCCGGCACCCCGGGCAAGCGCACCGCGCTGCCCAACTCGCGGATCCTGATCCACCAGCCGTACACCGAGACCGGCCGCGGCCAGGTCTCCGACCTGGAGATCCAGGCCAAGGAGATCTTCCGGATGCGCGACCAGCTGGAGGAGATGCTGGCCAAGCACTCCAACAAGTCGGTCGAGCAGGTGCGCGAGGACATCGAGCGCGACAAGATCCTCACCGCCGAGGAGGCCCTGGAGTACGGGCTGATCGACCAGATCATCACCTCCCGCAAGGCCTCGCTCAACGACTGAGCTCCGCGTGACCGGGCGGGGTGTACCAGCGCGTACGCCCCGCCCGCCGGGCTCCGGCCCACCCAGGCGCTGCCCGCCCGCGATGGCATCCGTTCGGTATCAATTCGCCCAGGGCGTAGGGCAGAGCTGTCGAAGTCGGCGGATTCTGCGGGTTGGCAGAGTACCGTCGGATACCGAGACCTGCCGCCGCGGTGGCGGCTGCGGTCCACAGCACCAGGCCCCGGACCCCCGCGGGGCCCCTGGCGAAGGGGAAGCACCTCGTGGCACGCATCGGAGACGGTGGCGACCTGCTCAAGTGCTCGTTCTGCGGCAAGTCGCAGAAGCAGGTGAAGAAGCTGATCGCCGGCCCAGGCGTGTACATCTGCGACGAGTGCATCGACCTGTGCAACGAGATCATCGAGGAGGAGCTCGCCGAGTCCTCCGAGGTGCGGTTCGAGGAGCTCCCGAAGCCGCGCGAGATCTACGAGTTCCTCGACCAGTACGTGGTCGGCCAGGACCTGGCCAAGAAGGCGCTCTCGGTGGCGGTCTACAACCACTACAAGCGCGTGCAGGCCGGTGAGGCGGGGCGCGGCAGCGGCCGGGACGACGCGATCGAGCTGGCCAAGTCCAACATCCTGCTGCTCGGCCCGACCGGCTCCGGCAAGACGCTGCTCGCGCAGACCCTGGCCCGGATGCTGAACGTGCCGTTCGCGATCGCCGACGCCACCGCGCTGACCGAGGCCGGTTACGTGGGCGAGGACGTCGAGAACATCCTGCTGAAGCTGATCCAGGCGGCCGACTACGACGTCAAGAAGGCCGAGACCGGGATCATCTACATCGACGAGATCGACAAGGTCGCCCGCAAGAGCGAGAACCCGTCGATCACCCGCGACGTCTCCGGCGAGGGCGTCCAGCAGGCGCTGCTGAAGATCCTGGAGGGCACCACCGCCTCGGTCCCGCCGCAGGGCGGCCGCAAGCACCCGCACCAGGAGTTCATCCAGATCGACACCACCAACGTGCTGTTCATCGTGGGCGGTGCCTTCGCGGGCCTTGAGCGGATCATCGAGGGCCGGGCCGGCGGCAAGGGCATCGGCTTCGGCGCCACCATCCGTTCCAAGCGGGACGTGGACGCCAGCGACCACTTCCGTCAGGTGATGCCGGAGGACCTGGTCAAGTTCGGCATGATCCCGGAGTTCATCGGCCGGCTGCCGGTGATCACCAGCGTGCACAACCTGGACCGCGAGGCGCTGCTGCAGATCCTCACCGAGCCGAAGAACGCGCTGGTCAAGCAGTACCGCAAGCTCTTCGAACTGGACGGCGTGGAGCTGGAGTTCAGCCGGGACGCGCTGGAGGCGATCGCCGACCAGGCGATCCTGCGCGGCACCGGCGCGCGCGGGCTGCGGGCCATCATGGAGGAGGTGCTGATGTCCGTGATGTACGAGGTGCCCTCGCGCCAGGACGTCGCCCGCGTGGTGGTCACCGGGGACGTGGTCTCCAAGCACGCCATCCCCACCCTGGTCCCGCGCGACATGATCAAGCGCGAGCGGCGCGACAAGAGCGCCTGAGCCCGGACGGCCGAAGGGCCCGCGACCTCCCTGGAACCCCAGGGGCCGGTCGCGGGCCCTTCCGCTTGCGCGAGTGCCCGGCTAGTTCGCCACCTCGGCCACCGCGCGCAGGTCACGGGCGTCCTGGGCGGCCTTGTCCAGCGAGGGCGCCTTGCCGCCGGCGGTGGTCTGCATCATCACCACCAGCGAGCTGTTGTCCACCCACATGCAGACCGCGTCGGTCTCGCTGCTGGTGGTCGCGTCCTCGCAGCTCAGCGACCCGCCCTGGGGGCCGGGGGAGGGGTGGGTGCGCGGGCTGAAGGTGGCGCCCGAGGCGGCGCCCTCGAAGCTGCTCCAGAACGCCGACTCCTCGGTGGCGGGGGAGATGATCTTCCCGTAGCCGCCGTAGACCACCACGGCCCGGTCCGAGGTGATCCCGTTGTAGACCGTGCTGACCGTGGCGGTCAGCTCCTTGGCCGAGGTGGCGTCGGCGTCCATGCTGCTCTGCAGGGTCTGGGCCAGCTTGTTGGTCGGGTCGCTGGTCAGGCCCTGGAAGGTCTGCGGCAGCACGACCTTGTGGGTGCCGAGCTTGGAGACCGTCTGGCCGACGGTGAAGACCAGCACCACGGTGGCGACCACGATCGCGCCGACCACCACGGCCAGGGTGATCCACAGGCCGCGGCGGGACTTCTTGGGCGGGGTCACGGGGTAGTAGGGCGCCGGCCAGGGCTGGCCGGGCTGGCCCTGCGGCGGCACCTGGGCGTACCCGGGCGCCGGCGGCGGCACCGAGCCGTAGCCGGGCGCCTGGGGCGGCACGGGGCCGTAGCCGGGCGGGCCGAAGCCCCCGGGCTGCGGGCCGGGCGGACCGTACGGATTCTGCTCGGACATGGCGTTCCCCTCCCGGGACGTCAGTTCGCCACCACCATGGCGTCGTGGATCTGCTCGGCCTCCTTGGCGGCGTCGGCCGGTGCGAAGGTCTGCAGGCCGGCGCGGCCCAACTTGCTGAAGCTCAGGGTGCCGAAGGTCGAGCTGCTGGACCAGACGCAGACCGTCTGCGGCACGTCCGGGGCGCCGGCCGCCTTGATCGTCATGACGCCGCACTCCAGGGTGGCGTGGTCCTTGTTGCTGCCGCCGGAGTAGGTGGTCAACGGGGTGGACCAGGTGGCGCCCTCGGCGGTGACGCTGGAGCTGTAGTCGCTGGTTGCCTTGCTCGGGTCGGTCAGCTTGCCGTAGTGACCGCCGAAGGTGATGGTGTCGCCGTTGTTCGCGTCGTTGGCCCAGTTGGCGATCAGTGCGGTGATGTCGGTGCCCGCGCCCTGGGTCTTGGCCGGGTCCACCGGCTGGCTCTTGCTGGTCTTCAGCTGGTAGCCCTTGCCGGTGCCCAGCGACAGCAGGTTGGGCGTGTCGAGCTTGTAGCTGCCCGGGGCGGACGAGCCGCCGCCGAACTTCTTGTAGGCGAAGAACCCGCCGCCGCCCAGCACCGCCAGCACCAGCAGGAGGACCAGGACGCCGCAGCCCTTGCCCTTCTTCGGCGCGGGGCCGGCCTGGCCCCAGCCGGCCTGCTGCATCGGCGGGGCGGGCGGCTGCCCCCAGGCCTGCTGCGGCGGCACGCCGTACGGCGGCTGGGGCTGCGGGGGGTACGGCTGCTGGCCGTACGCCGGAGCCGGCGGCTGGCCCCACCCCTGGGGCTGCGGCGGTCCGTACGGCGGCTGCCCCGGCGGCGGTCCGTAGGGAGGCTGTCCCTGGGGCTGTCCCTGGCCGTACATCGCTGCTCGCTCCCCCGCCGCGTCCGTGCGGCACCGCCCGCGCTCCACCGGTCTCGCCGGGCCCGGTCGACCAGCCGTCCGAGCATCGGGCACGCTACCGTACGCCATGGGCGCACAGGGCACGGCCTCTCGTTCCGTAAACTGTGCGTCGTGACCGACATGACGAACCAGCGCCCCGTCGACCACGCGTCCGGGGACAACGCAGCCGCTCTTTCCACCACCTACGCTCCGGGCGAGGTAGAGGGCGAGCTGTACGAGAGCTGGGTATCGCGCGGTTACTTCACCGCCGACGCCAAGAGCGACAAGCCGGCGTACACCATCGTGATCCCGCCGCCGAACGTGACCGGTGCGCTGCACCTCGGCCACGCCTTCCAGCACACCCTGATGGACGCCCTGACCCGCCGCAAGCGGATGCAGGGCTACGAGGCGCTCTGGCTGCCCGGCATGGACCACGCCGGCATCGCCACCCAGAACCGGGTCGAGCAGCAGCTCGCCGCCTCCGGCCAGTCCCGCCACGACCTGGGCCGCGAGGCCTTCGTCGAGAAGGTGTGGGAGTGGAAGGAGAACTACGGCGGCAAGATCCTCGGCCAGATGCGCCGCCTCGGCGACGGTGTGGACTGGTCGCGCGAGCGCTTCACCATGGACGAGGGCCTGTCCCACGCCGTCCAGACCATCTTCAAGAAGCTCTTCGACGACGGCCTGATCTACCGAGCCGAGCGCATCATCAACTGGTGCCCGCGCTGCCTGACCGCGCTCTCCGACATCGAGGTGGAGCACGAGGACAGCCCCGGCGAGCTGGTCTCGATCCGCTACGGCGACGGCGAGGACTCGATCGTGGTGGCCACCACCCGGGCCGAGACCCTGCTGGGCGACACCGCGGTGGCCGTCCACCCGGACGACGAGCGCTACCAGCACCTGATCGGGCGCACCATCGCGCTGCCGCTGACCGACCGTCGGATCCCGGTGGTCGCCGACACCCACGTGGACCCGGAGTTCGGCACCGGCGCGGTCAAGGTGACCCCCGCGCACGACCCCAACGACTTCGCCATCGGCCAGCGCCACGACCTGCCCAACCTGACCGTGATGGACGAGCACGGCACCATCACGGTGCACGGCCCGTTCCTCGGCCTGGACCGGCTGGAGGCCCGCTCGGCCGTGGTCGGCGAGCTGCGCGAGCAGGGCCGGATCGTCGCCGAGAAGCGCCCCTACATGCACGCGGTGGGCCACTGCTCGCGCTGCCACACCATCGTCGAGCCGCGGCTGTCGATGCAGTGGTGGGTCAAGGTCGAGCCGCTGGCCCAGGCGGCCGGCGACGCGGTCCGCGACGGCCGGGTCCAGATCCACCCGAAGGAGATGGAGCGCCGCTACTTCGACTGGGTCGACAACATGTACGACTGGTGCATCTCGCGCCAGCTCTGGTGGGGTCACCGGATCCCGGTCTGGTACGGCCCGGACGGCCAGATGGTCTGCGTCGGCCCGGACGAGCAGCCGCCGACCGGCGAGGGCTGGACCCAGGACTCCGACGTGCTGGACACCTGGTTCTCCAGCGGCCTGTGGCCCTTCTCCACCCTGGGCTGGCCGGAGCAGACCCCGGACCTGGAGAAGTTCTACTCGACCGACGTCCTGCTCACCGGCCACGACATCATCTTCTTCTGGGTCGCCCGGATGATGATGTTCGGCCTGTACGCGATGGACGGCCAGGTGCCGTTCCACACCATCGCGCTCACCGGCCTGGTTCGCGACCAGTTCGGCAAGAAGATGTCCAAGTCCAACCCCAACGCGGTGGACCCGCTGGACTGGATGGACGAGTTCGGCGCCGACGCCGTCCGCTTCACCCTGGCCAGCGGCGCCAACCCCGGCGCGGACGTGCCGATCGGCGAGGACTGGGTCAAGGCCTCGCGCAACTTCTGCAACAAGCTCTGGAACGCCACCCGGTTCGCGCTGATGAACGGCGCCACCGTGGAGGGCCCGTTGCCCGAGCCGGAGCAGATGACCGCGGCCGACCGCTGGATCCTGTCCCGGCTGAACGAGACCGTCGCCCAGGTGGACGCGCTCTACGAGGACTACCAGTTCGCCAAGCTCTCCGACGCGCTCTACCACTTCGCCTGGGACGAGGTCTTCGACTGGTACGTCGAGCTCTCCAAGACCACCCTGGCCAAGGGCGGCGCGCAGGCCGACGCCGTGCGCCGGGTGCTCGGCGAGGTGCTGGACGTGACGCTGCGGCTGCTGCACCCGGTGGTCCCGTTCGTCACCGACGCGCTGTGGACCACGCTGACCGGTGCCGAGTCGCTGGTGATCGCCGACTGGCCGAAGGACAGCGGTTTCCGCGACCAGGCTGCCGAGGCGGAGATCGCCGTCGTGCAGCAGGTGGTCACCGAGGTCCGCCGGTTCCGCTCCGACCAGGGCCTGAAGCCGGGTCAGAAGGTGCCCGCCGCACTCGAGTTGGCCGGCACCGCGCTGGTGCCGCACGAGGACGCGATCCGCTCGCTGCTCCGGCTGACGCTGCCGGAGGAGGGCTTCGCGGCCACCGCCTCGCTGCCGGTGGCCGGCGCCACCGTGGCGCTGGACCTGTCCGGCACCATCGACGTGGCCGCCGAGCGCAAGCGCCTGGAGAAGGACCGCGCGGCCGCCGAGAAGGAGAAGGCGCAGACCACCGCCAAGCTCGGCAACGAGGGCTTCCTGGCCAAGGCCCCGGAGGACGTGGTGGTGAAGATCCGGGCCCGCCAGGAGGCGGCCGAGGCCGACATCGCCCGGATCACCGCACAGCTGGCGGCGCTGCCGCAGGGCTGAGTGAAACAGCCGGACAAAAGCGGTAAAACTGATCGAAATACCGGCTGAACCGATCGGCCGCACCCCGCCCGGGGTGCGGCCGATCGGCGTTTTGCTCCGGAATCACGCGAGGAATTATCGATTTCTTGAATCCATGACCGGCTTTTTGCGTTCTTTCGCCAGTTGACGCGGCCAGGTCCGGTGACCTGCGAAGGCGTGCCGTATACCGTGTGCTGAAGTTCCGAGTACGGGCACTCGTGAAGGGAAGGCAAAGCATGGTGGCAGCGCACCAGTTGGCCGGCGAACTTCCTGCGCAGCGGGTCGAGGAGGCGAAGGGACAGGCCGCAGCTTTGCTGCTGGCGTTCCGGCACGGGAATCAGGTGGCATTCGACGCGACCCTGGACCGGGTGCTGCACGACCACGAGGAGCGCGAGGTGCTCACCCTGCTGGTCTGGATCGCGGCCGAGGCGGTCCGCAAGGCCTACGCGCCCGAGGTCGGCGACAAGGTGCTGCGGGCGCTGGCCCGGCGGGCGCCGCAGGGCGAGATCGGGGTGGTGGTGGACGAGGAGTCGGTGGCCGCCGGCGAGCTGATCGAGGCGGTCCGCGGCGGTCACGTCTCCGTCGTCCGCCGGCTGGTGGCCGCCACGCCGGACACCACCTTCCTGCTCGGCGGGCTGCTCCAGGGGGTGGCGATGATGCTGCCGCTGCTTGCCGAGGACGAGGTCGACGAGGTGCTCGCCGAGCTGCGGCTGCGGCACGCGCCGGTCCCGGCCGCGGTCTGAGCCCGCGACCGGCGGCCGGGCCGCGGGCTCGGACCGCGGTCCGCACCGGTCGGGGGCGCCGCGGCGCCCCGCTGCGGGTGGCGGGCCGCGACGCTCGTAGACTGGGCGGGTGAGCAGCAGCGCCGAGCCGAACCCGTACACCATGCGTCCCACCAGCGCGGACGGCCCCGAGGAGCCGTTCGGCCTGGCGGAGGTCGAGGCCGAGCTGGCCAAGCGTTGGCCCGAGAACAAGCTCGAACCCTCCCTGGACCGGATCCGTGCCCTGATGGACATCCTGGGCGAGCCACAGCGCTCCTACCCGTCCATCCACATCACCGGGACCAACGGCAAGACCTCCACCGCGCGGATGGTCGAGCAGCTCCTGAACACCTTCGAGCTGCGCACCGGCCGCTACACCAGCCCGCACGTGGAGTCGGTGACCGAGCGGATCAGCCTCGACGGCCGACCGATCACCCCGGAGAAGTTCGTCGAGACCTACCGGGACATCGAGCCCTACATCCGGATGGTCGACGAGCAGCAGCCGATCGCGCTCTCCTTCTTCGAGGTGCTCACCGGCATGGCCTACGCCGCCTTCGCCGACGCGCCGGTGGACGTGGCGGTGGTCGAGGTCGGCATGGGCGGCAGCTGGGACGCCACCAACGTGATCGACGCGGACGTCGCGGTGATCACCCCGATCTCGCTGGACCACACCGACAAGCTGGGCGACACGCCCGGCGAGATCGCGGTGGAGAAGTCCGGCGTGATCAAGGCCGGTGCCCTCGCCGTGGTGGCCCAGCAACCGCTCGACGCCGCCCAGACCATCCTGGCCCGCTCGGTCGAGGTGGGCGCCACGGTGGCCCGCGAGGGCATGGAGTTCGGCGTGCTCAGCCGGGAGGTCGCGGTCGGCGGCCAGCTGCTGACGCTGCGCGGGCTGGGCGCGGCGGAGTACCCCGACGTCTTCGTGCCGCTGCACGGCGAGCACCAGGCGCACAACGCCTCGCTGGCGCTGGCCGCGGTGGAGGCCTTCTTCGGGGTCGGCGCCGCGCGCGAGGGCTCGCTGGACCTGGACAAGGTCCGGGCCGCCTTCGCCGGCGTCAGCTCGCCGGGCCGGCTGGAGGTGGTCCGGCGCAGTCCGACCATCCTGCTGGACGCGGCCCACAACCCGGCCGGTGCCCGGGTCACCGCCGCCGCGCTGACCGAGGCCTTCGGCTTCACCAAGCTGGTCGGCGTGATCGCGACCAGCGGCGACAAGGACGTCACCGGCCTGCTGGAGGCCTTCGAGCCGGTCCTGGACGAGGTCGTGGTGACCCAGAACTCCACCCACCGGGCGATGCCGGTGGACCAGCTGGCCGCGCAGGCGGTCGAGGTGTTCGGCGAGGACCGGGTGCAGGTGGAGCCCCGGCTGGACGATGCGATCGACGCCGCCGTCACCCTCGCGGAGGAAGAGGGCGACCTGGCCGGCGTCGGCGTGCTGGTCACCGGATCGGTGATCACCGCGGGCGAGGCCCGCCTGCTGCTCGGGAGGAAGTGACGATGCGTACGCTCTGCTCGTCCACGCTGATCGGCGAGGTCTTCGTGGTGCTCTTCGCGGCCTGCGTCGCGATGCAGATGACCCATGTCTCCGCGGGGGTGATCTGGTCGGTCAGCGGGGCGGCGATGCTGCTCTGCGTGCTGCTCTGCGGCGTGATCACCCGGCCCGGTGCGGTCGCGGTGGGTTGGGCGCTGCAGCTGGGCCTGATCGCCTCGGGGGTGCTGCTGCCGACCATGTACGGGCTGGGCGTGATCTTCGCCGGCCTGTGGTGGTGCTCGGTGCACTACGGCCGCAAGATCGACGTCATCAAGGCGGAACGCGAGCGTCAGGCAGCGGCTGCCTGAAGGTCTGTTCACCCAAGGTAACCTCTGCTGCAGTGGTGCACACCCTTATGCCACCGACCTCCCCATTTATCACTGGAGCCGTACCGTGACCCAGCGCACTCTCGTCCTGCTCAAGCCCGACGCCGTCCGCCGCGGCCTGGCCGGCGAGATCATCAGCCGGATCGAGCGCAAGGCCGGCTGGCAGCTGGCCGCCATGGAGCTGCGCACCTTTGAGCGGCCGACGCTGGAGCAGCACTACGCCGAGCACGTGGGCCGCGAGTTCTACGAGCCGCTGCTGCACTTCATGACCTCGGGTCCGTCGGTCGCGCTGATCGTCGAGGGCGAGAACGTGATCGCCGGCATCCGGATGCTGGCCGGCGCGACCAACCCGCTGGAGGCCGGTGCCGGCACCATCCGCGGCGACTACGCGACGATCACCCGGGAGAACCTGATCCACGCCTCCGACTCGGAGGCCTCGGCCGAGCGCGAGATCAAGATCTTCTTCCCCGACCACGCCTGACCGACCGGTCCCGGGGCCGCCACGGTTGGCCGAGGCGGCTCCCTGACCTGCTCAGCCAACCGTGGGAATCTGATCGTCAAATATGGAACTGGGTGGCTCGACACGGCGTCCCAATCCAGTGAGATCCGGTCCTTCCACGCAGAATGGACGCCGTGTCCACCCCCGCGTCCCTTGGCGGCCCGTCCACCCGACCCGCTCGCCGGGCGTGGCTACGATGGAGACACCTCGCGGGTCGAAGCGGCCCGCCGCGCTCTCCGCGCGCCGCTGTGCGGGTCTCATGCGAGGCTCAACTACCTGCCCATGACGTCCAGTTCGGGAAGGCGTTCCACACCCCATGGCGAACAACCTGTCGTTCATCGGCCGTGACCTGGCGATCGACCTCGGCACTGCCAACACGCTGGTGTACGTCAGGGGCAAGGGCATCGTCCTGAACGAACCGTCAGTCGTGGCGGTCAACACCAACACCGGTGGCATCCTCGCGGTCGGCTCCGAGGCCAAGAAGATGATCGGGCGCACGCCCGGCAACATCATCGCCATCCGCCCGCTCAAGGACGGCGTGATCGCCGACTTCGAGATCACCCAGCGGATGCTGCGCTACTTCATCCAGAAGATCCACCGCCGCCGCTACCTGGCCCGCCCCCGCGTGGTGGTCTGCGTGCCCAGCGGCATCACCGGCGTCGAGCGCCGCGCCGTGGTCGAGGCCAGCCACCTGGCCGGCGCCCGCCAGGTGCACATCATCGAGGAGCCGATGGCCGCCGCGATCGGCGCCGGCCTGCCGGTCCACGAGGCCACCGGCAACATGGTGGTCGACATCGGCGGCGGCACCACCGAGGTCGCGGTGATCTCGCTCGGCGGCATCGTCACCGCCCAGTCCATCCGGGTGGCCGGCGACGAGCTGGACAACGCGATCGTCCAGCACATCAAGAAGGAGTACTCGCTGCTGCTCGGCGAGCGCAGCGCCGAGCAGATCAAGATGAGCATCGGGTCGGCCTACGGCTCGGAGAACGAGAAGGACGAGCACGCCGAGATCCGCGGCCGCGACCTGGTCAGCGGCCTGCCCAAGACCGTGGTGATCTCCGCGGCCGAGGTCCGCGAGGCGATCGACGAGCCGGTCAACTCGATCATCGATGCGGTCAAGACCACGCTGGACCAGTGCCCGCCGGAGCTGGCCGGCGACGTGATGGACCGCGGGGTGGTGCTCACCGGCGGCGGCGCGCTGCTGCGCGGCCTGGACGAGCGGCTGCGCCGCGAGACCGGCATGCCGATCCACATCGCGGAGAACCCGCTGGACTCGGTGGCGCTCGGGTCCGGGCGCTGTGTCGAGGAGTTCGAGGCCCTGCAGCAGGTACTGGACGCTCAGCCGCGTCGTTAGACCAACCGTCAAGACCCGACACTTCCAGAAGGGGCAGCCCCGCCGCCGTGAGGGACACACGAGAGAGCCGACTGCTGCTCATCCTGCTGGTGGCGGTGGCCTTCGCCCTGATCACCGTGGACATCAAGGGGGGCGAGAGCTCCCCGCTGAACGGCGCCCGGCGCACCGCGGCCGACGTCTTCGGCCCGATCGAGCGCGGTGCCGCGGGCTCCGTCGACCCGATAGCCCGCACGGTGCGGGCGATCCGCGACTCGGGCACCGAGGAATCGCGGCTCAACCAGATCAACGCGGAGAACACCGAGCTGCGCCAGAAGCTCGCCTCCTCCGACGCCGCCACCGGCCGGACCAAGCAGCTGGACGACCTGCTGCGCACCGCCGGCACCGGTGGCTACACCATCAAGGCCGCGCAGGTGATCGCCATCGGCGCGGCCCAGGGCTTCTCCTGGACCGTCACCATCGACGCCGGCAGCGACGACGGGCTGCAGCGCGACATGACCGTGATCAACGGCCAGGGCCTGGTCGGCCGGGTCACCACGGTGGCCCCGACCACCGCCACCGTGCTGCTCGCCACCGACCCCGGCTTCACCGCCGGCACCCGGATGGAGGGCAGCGGCGAGATCGGCTTCGCCGCCGGCCAGGGCCAGGGCCCGCTCAAGGTGGAGCTGCTCAACGGCAAGGCGCAGGTCAAGCCGGGCGACCGGCTGGTGACCTTCGGCTCGCAGAGCGGCCGCCCGTTCGTGCCCGGCGTCCCGGTCGGCGCCGTCACCCAGGTGGAGGCGACCCCCGGCGAGCTGACCAAGACGGTGCTGGTCCAGCCCTTCGTCTCGTTCACCAGCCTCGACCTGGTCGGGGTCGTCGTGGTGCCGCCGCGCACCGACCCGCGGGACTCGGTGCTGCCCCCGTCGCCGAGCCCGAGCCCCACCCCGGCGCCCAGCCAGCCGCCCGCTCCGCCGGCCGTCGCCGCGGCCCAGCCCTCCGGTGCGCCGCAGGCCCAGCCCGCCCAGCCCGCCGCCTCGCCGTCAGGGGACTGATCCGATGGTCGTCAAGCGCGTCCTGCTCTCCGCCCTGCTGGTCCTGTTCGCCCTGGTCGTCCAGGTCAGCGTGCTGGGCCGGCTGGAGCTGCCCGGTGCCACCCCGGACCTGCTGCTGCTCGTGGTGGTCGCGCTCGGGCTGGTCTTCGGCCCCACCGGCGGATGCCTGACCGGCTTCGCCGCCGGTCTGCTGGCCGACCTGGCCCCGCCCTCCGACCACGCGATCGGCCGCTACGCGCTGGTGCTCTGCCTGATGGGCTACGCGGCCGGGCTGCTGCGCGCCGAGCCGGGCCGGCAGCGCTCGGTCCTGGCGCCGCTGCTGGTGGTGGCCGGCGCCGCGGTGGTCTCCACCCTGCTGTACGCCGGCGTCGGCGCCCTGGTCGGCGACACCGCCGCCCGGCACGTCGGGCTGCCCTCGCTGGCCGGCACCGCGCTGCTCTACGACCTGCTGCTCGCGCCCTTCGTGGTGCCGGCGGTGATGCTGCTGGCCCGCCGGGTCGACCCGGAGGCGGCCGGCGGCGAGGTGTCCGGGCCGGGCCTGGGCACCGTCGCCCGCTACCGCACCACCCGGGAGGCCTCCTCCGTTCCGACGGGTCGCAAGTTCCGCGTGAAGTCCTGACCCGAGCTGCTTGGCCGGAGGGGAGTCCTAGAGGTGAGCAACATCCCGCAGACCGGGCGCACCCGCCGGGTGACGATCCGCCTGGTCGTGCTGCAGATCCTGGTGCTGTCACTGCTCGGCACGCTGGGCGGGCGGCTCTGGTACCTGCAGATCCGCAACGGCAGCCAGTACACCGCCCAGGCGTCCAACAACCACATCCGCGAGGTGGTCTCATCGGCCATCCGCGGCGAGATCCTGGACGCCAACGGGCAGGTGCTGGCCGGCAACCAGACCAAACTCGTGGTCTCGGTCAGCCGCACCTCGCTGCTGGAGCAGAAGGACCACGGCAAGGCGGTGCTCACCCGGCTGGCCCAGGTGCTCGGGATGAACCCCAAGGACGTCCAGGACAAGGTCCGGCTCTGCGACGCCAAGACCCCGCAGCCCTGCTGGAACGGCTCGCCCTACCAGCCGATCCCGGTCACCGAGTCGGCCAACACCCAGCAGGCGCTGGAGATCATGGAGCGCCGCGAGGACTTCCCCGGCATCACCGCCCAGCCCACCGCGGTGCGCCAGTACCCCGGCCCGGACGGCGCCAACATGGCCCAGGTGCTGGGCTACCTCTCGCCGGTCACCGACGACGAGGTCACCAGGACGGCCAACCAGACCGGCAAGAACAAGTACCTGCCGAGCGACCAGATCGGCCGCGCCGGCCTGGAGTCGGTCTACGACAGCGACCTGCGCGGCACCACCGGCGTGGACCGGCTGGAGGTGGACAACCTCGGCCGGGTGATCGGCACGGCCGGCTCCACCCCCGCCCAGCCCGGCGACAACGTGGTGACCAGCATCGACGCCCGGGTACAGAAGGTGGTCGAGGACAACCTCAACCAGGCGATGACCGACGCCCGCAACACCTTCGACACGGTGACCAACCAGAACTTCATCGCCGACTCCGGGGCGGCCATAGTGATGGACGTGCACACCGGGCGGATCGTCGCCATGGCCAGCGCGCCGACCTACGACCCCAACCTCTGGGTCGGCGGCATCTCGGCCAAGGACTACGGCAACCTGACCAACCAGGCCTCGAACTACCCGCTGCTCAACCGGGCGATCCAGGGCCAGTGGGCACCCGGCTCGACCTTCAAGGTGGTCTCCACCAGCGCCGCCGTGCAGGCCGGCTACTCGCTGGACGGCCACTACCCGTGCCCGTCGAGCCTGACCATCGGCGGCCGCGAGTTCAAGAACTTCGAGGGCGAGTCCGCCGGTGACATCTCGCTGGAGAAGGCGCTGGAGATCTCCTGCGACACCGTCTTCTACGGCCTCTCCTACGACCAGTGGATGAAGGACGGCGGCATCCACCCCAAGAACCCGGCCGACTGGTTCTACAAGACCGCCCACCAGTTCGGCCTCGGCGCCAAGACCGGCATCGACCTGCCGGCCGAGGTGCCGGGCCGGGTCCCCGACCGCCAGTGGAAGCAGGACTTCTACAACGCCAACAAGGACGCCTGGTGCAAGCAGGCGGCCGGCGGCGGCACCGACTACGCCACCGAGATCGCCCGCGAGAACTGCGTGGACGGCAACGTGATGCGCGCCGGTGACTCGGTCAACTACGCCATCGGCCAGGGCGACACGCTGGTCACCCCGCTGCAGGAGGCCACCATCTACTCGGCGTTGGCCAACGGCGGCACGCTCTACAAGCCCTCGGTGGTCAAGGCCGTCGTCACCCCCAGCGGCCAGCTGGTCCAGGACATCGCGCCGCAGGTCAACGGCAAGCTGCCGGACGACCAGAAGACCCTGCAGTACATCAACGAGGCCACCGCCGGCGTCATCACCGAGGGCACCGCGGCCTGGAAGTTCACCGGCGCCGGCTGGCCGCAGGACAAGATCCAGCTGCACGCCAAGACCGGTACCGCCGAGGTCTACGGCAAGCAGACCACCTCCTGGCTGGCCACCTACAGCAACGACTACGCGGTGATCATGACCATCAGCCAGGCCGGTACCGGCTCCGGCGGTTCCGGTGACGCGGTGCGGCGGATCTACCAGGCGCTGTACGGCGTGGACGACAAGGGCACCATCGACCCGACCAAGGCGCTGCTGCCCACCCCGCAGACCCAGCTGCCCAAGTTCAACCCGGACGGCACCGCGGTGCTGCCGGCGGCCTCCTACACCCTCGACTACCCGCCGGCCCCGGCCAGGCCAGCGGTCTACACCGACCTGGTCGCGGTCGAACCCGCGCTGCGCACCAGCGGAAGGAGCCGGGCGTGACCTCCTCCTCGTACGGCTCCTACCGGCAGCTGCGGTTCTCCCCCGAGCGCGGCCCGCTCGCCCGGGCGCTGGCCAAGGACGGCCCGCTGCGCCGGCTGGACTGGGTGATAATCCTCGCCGCGCTGGTGCTGTCGCTGGGCAGCTCGCTGCTGGTCTGGTCGGCCACCCGCGGCCGCGACTCGCTGACCCACGGCGACCCGCAGTACTTCCTCTACCGCCACCTGACCAACATGGTGATCGGCGTGCTGCTCTGCGCCGGCGCGATCGCGATAGGGCACCACCGGATCCGGGCCGCGGTGCCGGTGCTCTACGTGCTGGCCATCCTGATGCTGCTGGCCACCCTCAGCCCGCTCGGCTCGACCATCAACGGCGCGCACTCCTGGATCCAGTTCGGCGGCGGCTTCTCCATCCAGCCGGCCGAGTTCGCCAAGCTGGCGATCGTGCTCGGGATGGCCCTGGTGCTCTCCTCCCGGGTGGACACCGGCGAGCGGGACCAGCCTCCCAGCCGGACCGTGGTGCAGGCGCTGGCGCTGGGCGCGATCCCGATAGGGATCGTGCTGCTGATGCCCGACCTCGGCTCGGTGATGGTGATGGCGGTGACCATCCTGGGCATCCTGCTCGCCTCCGGGGTGGCCAACCGCTGGCTCTTCGCCCTGATGAGCGCGGGTGGCCTCGGCGCCACCGCGGTCTGGAAGCTCGGGGTGCTGAGCAAGTACCAGATCGACCGCTTCGCCGCCTTCGCCAACCCGGCGCTGGACCCCGCGGGCGTCGGCTACAACACCGCCCAGGCCCGGATCGCCATCGGCTCCGGCGGCCTGACCGGCAAGGGCCTCTTCCACGGCACCCAGACCATAGGGCAGTTCGTGCCCGAGCAGCAGACCGACTTCGTCTTCACCGTGGCGGGGGAGGAGCTCGGCTTCGTCGGCGGCCTGGCCATCATCGGGCTGGTCGGGATCATCCTCTGGCGGGCCTGCCGGATCGCCCGGCAGGCGACCGACCTGTTCGGGACCGTGGTGGCCGGCGGGGTGATCACCTGGTTCGCCTTCCAGTCCTTCGAGAACATCGGGATGACGCTGGGCATCATGCCGGTGGCCGGCATCCCGCTGCCGTTCGTCAGTTACGGCGGCTCCTCGATGTTCGCCGGGTGGATCGCGATCGGGCTGCTCCAGGCGGTCCGGACCCAGCGGCCGATAGCGGGCTGATCGGCGGCGGCCCGGCCGACTCGCGGCGACCCAACTGGTTGGCGGCGACCCTACTGGCCGGCGGCGACCCGGCTGACCTGCGGCGTTCCGGGTCGCCCCGCGCGTCACGCTACCCTTGAGGGTCGCCCCCGCCACTCGAACCAAAGGGTTTCGCCGCATGCCAGTCGAATCGGTCTTCCCACGCCTGGAGGCCCTCCTCCCGCACGTCCAGAAGCCGATCCAGTACGTCGGCGGCGAGCTCAACTCGACCGTCAAGGAGTGGGACTCCTGTGACGTGCGGTGGGCCCTGATGTACCCGGACGCCTACGAGGTCGGCCTGCCCAACCAGGGCGTCATGATCCTCTACGAGGTGCTGAACGAGCGCGAGGGCGTGCTCGCCGAGCGGACCTACAGCGTCTGGCCGGACCTGGAAGCGCTGATGCGCGAGCACGGCGTGCCCCAGTTCACCGTCGACGCGCACCGCCCGGTGCGGTCCTTCGACGTGTTCGGGCTCTCCTTCTCCACCGAGCTCGGCTACACCAACATGCTGACCGCGCTCGACCTGGCCGGCATCCCGCTGGCCGCCGCCGACCGCACCGACGAGGACCCGATCGTGCTGGCCGGCGGCCACGCGGCCTTCAACCCCGAGCCGATCGCGGACTTCATCGACTGCGCGGTGATCGGCGACGGCGAGCAGGCCGTGCTGGACATCACCGAGATCGTCCGGGCCTGGAAGGCCGAGGGCCGCCCCGGCGGTCGCGACGAGCTGCTGCTCCGGCTGGCCAAGACCGGCGGGGTCTACGTCCCGCGGTTCTTCGACGTCGAGTACCTGCCGGACGGCCGGATCGCCCGCGTGGTGCCGAACGCGCCCGGCGTGCCGTGGCGGGTCTCCAAGCACACCGTGATGGACCTCGACGAGTGGCCCTACCCCAAGCAGCCGCTGGTGCCGCTCGCCGAGACGGTGCACGAGCGGATGTCGGTGGAGATCTTCCGCGGCTGCACCCGCGGCTGCCGCTTCTGCCAGGCCGGCATGATCACGCGCCCCGTGCGGGAGCGAAGCATCACCGGCATCGGCGAGATGGTGGAGCGCGGGCTCAAGGCCACCGGCTTCGAGGAGGTCGGCCTGCTCTCGCTCTCCTCGGCCGACCACACCGAGATCGGTGACATCGCCAAGGGCCTGGCCGACCGCTACACCGAGGACAAGATCGGCCTCTCGCTGCCCTCCACCCGGGTCGACGCCTTCAACATCGACCTGGCCAACGAGCTGACCCGCAACGGCCGCCGCTCCGGCCTCACCTTCGCCCCCGAGGGCGGCAGCGAGCGGATCCGCAAGGTGATCAACAAGATGGTGTCGGAGGAGGACCTGATCCGCACCGTCGCCACCGCCTACGGCAACGGCTGGCGCCAGGTGAAGCTGTACTTCATGTGCGGCCTGCCCACCGAGACCGACGAGGACGTGCTGCAGATCGGCACCATGGCCAAGAACGTGATCCAGAAGGGTCGCGAGGTCACCGGCCAGAACGACATCCGCTGCACCGTCTCGATCGGCGGCTTCGTGCCCAAGCCGCACACCCCGTTCCAGTGGGCCCCGCAGCTCTCCGCCGAGGAGACCGACGCCCGCCTCGCCAAGCTGCGCGACTCGATCCGCGGCGACCGCAAGTACGGCAAGAACATCGGCTTCCGCTACCACGACGGCAAGCCCGGCATCGTCGAGGGCCTGCTCTCCCGCGGCGACCGCCGGATCGGCGCCGTCATCCGCGCCGTCTACGAGGACGGCGGCCGCTTCGACGGCTGGCGCGAGCACTTCTCCTACGACCGCTGGATGGACAGCGCGGAGAAGGCCCTGGCCGGCACCGGCGTCGACGTCGCCTGGTACACCACCCGCGAGCGCAGCTACGAGGAGGTCCTGCCCTGGGACCACCTGGACAGCGGCCTCGACAAGGACTGGCTCTGGGAGGACTGGCAGGACGCCCTCGAGGAGGTCGAGGTGGACGACTGCCGCTGGACGCCGTGCTTCGACTGCGGGGTGTGCCCGCAGCTGGACACCCATATCCAGATCGGCCCCACCGGGCAGAAGCTGCTGCCGCTGACGGTGGTCAAGACCGGCGCTGACCAGGGCGAAGGCGCTGGGGTGTGACCGAGGCTGAGAGGTTCGCTCTTCTGGGTGAACTCGGGGTCGGTCTGAACTTCGTCAGCGTCTGACGGCAACAGGTCGGCCTCCCCCCTTCCGGGTAAGGGGGGAGGCCGACCTGCTTTTCGGGCTCAGTTGCCGCGGTGTACTTAGAAGTCCAGGTGCTGCGGTTGAAGCGGGTCCACCAGAGGCTGGCGCCGGCGCTTCCGCCGCGGTGGACGCAGTACAGGTGGTTGTTGAAGACCGCGAGGGCGGGGCCCTCCTTGCTGTGGTGGTTGGGGAATGCGGTGTCCGGGGACCAGCCGTTGTCCGGGTCGTAGACGGTCCACCACAGCTTGCCCTACGTCTCCGCGGCGGGTTCGCCTCCCGGGGGCGGCGCCGGCCGTACCTCGGCCGTTCCACGTCCCGCATATGACAATGACAAGCAGCATCTGTGCGGTCACACAGTGCTGCCGAGAGGGAGGGGTCTGCGGAGGGGCGGAACCGGCCGGAGTCGCGCTCCGCTTGGGGGTGAAGGGGGAGTTCAGCCCCCCACGTGGGGGCTGTCGGGTGTCCTGGGTGGGGTAACTCTTCTGGGAGCGGCTGGAGTTGGGGTGGCGGGGCGGGTGGGCGTCGGCGGATTCGGTGGCGGTGTGGAGTCGGGCGACTTCCGCGGGTGATCGCTGGCTGAACGCTCGCGCGGGCGGGTCGAGTTGGGGCGGCGCAGGTCGGTCGGCGGAAGCGGGGCGGCGTGAGCAGGTCAGGGGTGGACCCGCCCCGGGTAGGCTTGCTGATTGACAGAGTCCGGAACCGGTGACACGCGACCGCGGATGACCCGGCCCCGGAGCAGGCTTCTCACGAAGGACTGAGCGACCCTGGCACGCCGCACGCCCGACGGCCCGCCTCCCGCACCGACGGTGCAGCGCATCCGTCTGCGCTACACCAAGCGGGGCCGTCTGCGCTTCACCAGTCACCGCGACTTCCAGCGGGCCTTCGAGCGGGCCCTGCGCCGCTCCGCCGTACCCATGGCGTACTCGGCCGGTTTCACCCCGCACCCGAAGGTGTCCTACGCCAATGCCGCTCCCACCGGGGTGGCCAGTGAGGCTGAGTACCTGGAGATCGGCCTGGCCGACTTCCGCGACCCGCAGCTGCTGCGGGCGCAGCTGGACGAGTCGCTGCCCACCGGGCTGGACATCGTGGACGCGGTCGAGGTGCGCACCCCGAACTTCGTCGAGCGGCTGGAGGCCTCGCTCTGGGAGCTGCGGCTGCCGGGCGTGACCGAGGAGGAGGCGCGGCGCGCGGTCGAGATCTTCCTCGCGGCCGAGCAGGTCGAGGTGCAGCGGCAGACCAAGAACGGGCTGCGGGTCTTCGACGCGCGCGGGGCCGTGGCCCGGCTGGAAGCGGCCTCGGCGCCGTCCGGCGTTGGTCCGGTCGGGGAATCGTCGGGCACCTCCGATGTTCGTACCGGTCAGGCCTGTGCGATACTGCGCCTGGTAGTACGACATGCCACACCCGCCGTACGACCAGACGACGTCTTGTCCGGTCTCCGTGCGACGGCCGACCTGGCGCTGCCGGTCCCCGCTGAGGTGACCAGGCTGGCGCAGGGGCCGCTCGATGAGGAGTCCGGCACGGTGACCGACCCGCTGGCGCTCGACCGCGCTGCGGCCCCGGCCGTCCCATCGGAGACGGCCGTCGAGCCGCAGGCCGCAGCGTCCGCCTAGCGGGCGGAGGCGAGAGCCGGATTAACCGCCCGGCTCTGCGCGCTCCAGGTTCCCGCAGCTCCCAAGGGGAGCGAGCGTCGTCGCGCACAGGCCCTGGGAGCCACCTGGGTTGTGGGGCCGCGCAGCTTGGGAAAACCTGAGAAGACTGGTCAGACCAGAAGACTTTCGACTCCCCGCACCAGGCGGGGCGCCGAGCGAGACTACGAGCCCCTGTGCGGCCTCGCGTCCGTACGGCGGCACGGTGGAGAGTCGGCCCGGGCGCCGAAGCGCCCGCGGCCGGCCACCGGTGCCCGGCCGTGCCTGGGTGCGGAGCCCGGGGGCCTGACGGGAGATCCACCCGCATGCCTGAGAACGAGAACAACGATTCGCAGCAGGCCCCGATCGGGGATGCTGCCCCGCCGCGCCGCCGTCGCCGCGCGGTGTCCCGCCCGGCCGGCACCCCGCAGGGGGTCGAGACCGCGGAGACCGTGATCCCGGCGGCCGAGCCCGCCGCGGAGCCGGCCGAGGCCGCTGCCGAGCCGGCCGAGGCGCCGGCGGAGAAGCCGGTGCGGGCGCGCCGGACCCGTAAGCGGGTCGAGGCCCCGGCGACCACTGCGGTGGCCGAGGAGACCCCGGCTGAGGAGCCGGCGGCTGAGCCCGTCGCTGAGGTGGCCGAGGCGCCGGCGGAGAAGCCGGTGCGGGCGCGTCGCACCCGTAAGCGGGTCGAGGCGCCGGAGACCACCCCGGTGGTCGAGGAGACCCCCGCCGAGGAGCCGGTGGCCGAGGCGCCCGCCGAGAAGCCGGTGCGGGCGCGCCGGACCCGTAAGCGGGTCGAGGCCCCGGCGACCACCCCGGCGGCCGAGGAGACCCCCGCCGAGGAGCCCGCCGCCGAGGAGGAGGAGCAGCCCGCCGCCGAGCAGCCGGCCGCCCCCGCCCCGGAGCAGCCCGCCCCGGAGCAGCCCGCCGAGGAGCACCCGGTCGAGGCCCCCCGGGCCCGCCGCCGCGCCGTGCGCCCGGCCACCGCCGTCTTCCAGGCCCCGGTCTTCCAGGAGCCCAGCGCCTACGTCGCCCCCGCCGCCGCCTCGGCCGCCGCCGCCGAGAAGGTGGAGAAGGCGCCCGCCGCCCCCGCGCCGGCTGCTGCCGCCGCCGAGGAGGAGGACGAGTTCGAGTACAGCGGTGTCGGCCGTCGCCGTCGCACGGGCCGCGCCGCGGTCCGGGTGACCACCGCGCCGAGCCGTCCGGCCGCCGCGAGGGTCGCGAAGGCCGCGAAGGTCGAGAACGTCGAGAAGGTCGAGAAGGCGCCCGCCGTCGAGGAGACCCCCGCCGAGCCCGCGGTCGCCCGCGGCCCGGAGCAGGAGGGCGAGTGGGAGGAGGACGGCCGGCCGTCCTCGCGCCGCCGTCGTCGTGGTGGGCGCCGTCGCCGCCGTGGTGAGGCGGAGGAGTTCGAGGCCGAGACCCAGGAGCTGGAGCCCGCCGCCGCGGCTGCCGAGCAGGCCGCCGAGGAGCAGCAGGTCGAGGACGAGGGTGTCGAGGAGGAGGACGAGGACGACCTGGCCGGTGGCCTGGCCTCGTCCCGCCGGCGCCGCCGTCGGCGTCGCCGCAGCGGCGACACCGGCCCCGAGGCGCCCGAGGGCGTCTCCGAGGACGGTGTCCGCACGGTCGTGAAGGTGCGCGAGCCGCGCCGCCGTTCCACCGAGCCGGCCTTCGACCCGGACGAGGTGCAGTCGATCAAGGGCTCGACCCGCCTGGAGGCCAAGAAGCAGCGCCGCCGCGAGGGCCGCGAGCTGGGCCGCCGCCGGGTGCCGATCATCACCGAGGCCGAGTTCCTGGCCCGCCGCGAGTCGGTCGAGCGGGTCATGGTGGTCCGCCAGAACGGCCAGCGCACCCAGATCGGCGTCCTGGAGGACGGCGTCCTGGTCGAGCACTACGTCAACAAGGAGCAGGCCACCTCCTACGTCGGCAACGTCTACCTGGGCAAGGTCCAGAACGTGCTGCCGTCGATGGAGGCCGCCTTCGTCGACATCGGCAAGGGCCGCAACGCGGTGCTGTACGCCGGTGAGGTGAACTTCGGCCAGCTCGGTCACAGTGGCCCGCGCCGCATCGAGTCGGTGCTGAAGTCGGGGCAGTCGGTGCTGGTCCAGGTCTCCAAGGACCCGATCGGCCACAAGGGCGCCCGCCTGACCAGCCAGATCTCGCTGCCCGGCCGTTACCTGGTCTACGTGCCCGAGGGCTCGATGACCGGCATCAGCCGCAAGCTGCCGGAGAACGAGCGGGCCCGGCTGAAGCAGATCCTCAAGAAGATCGTCCCGGACGACGCGGGCGTGATCGTGCGCACCGCCGCCGAGGGCGCCAGCGAGGAGGAGCTCACCCGCGACGTGCAGCGCCTGCAGTCGCAGTGGGAGGAGATCCAGAAGAAGGCCGCCACCGGCAACGCGCCGACCCTGCTCTACGGCGAGCCGGACATGACCGTCCGGGTGGTGCGCGACATCTTCAACGAGGACTTCACCAAGGTCATCGTCTCCGGCAACGACGCGTGGAACACCATCCACGAGTACGTCTCCTCGGTGGCCCCGGACCTGGCCGGCCGGCTGCAGAAGTGGACCTCGGACGTCGACGTCTTCGCCACCTACCGGATCGACGAGCAGCTGATGAAGGCGCTGGACCGCAAGGTCTGGCTGCCCAGCGGCGGTTCGCTGGTGATCGACCGGACCGAGGCGATGGTCGTCATCGACGTCAACACCGGCAAGTTCGTCGGTCAGGGCGGCAACCTCGAGGAGACCGTCACCCGTAACAACATCGAGGCGGCCGAGGAGATCGTCCGCCAGCTGCGGCTGCGCGACCTCGGCGGCATCATCGTGATCGACTTCATCGACATGGTGCTGGAGTCCAACCGCGACCTGGTGCTGCGCCGCCTGCTGGAGTGCCTGGGCCGGGACCGGACCAAGCACCAGGTGGCCGAGGTCA
Source organism: Kitasatospora sp. LaBMicrA B282 (assembly GCF_050325825.1). Classification (NCBI taxonomy): domain Bacteria; kingdom Bacillati; phylum Actinomycetota; class Actinomycetes; order Kitasatosporales; family Streptomycetaceae; genus Kitasatospora; species Kitasatospora sp. LaBMicrA B282. The sequence continues at coordinate 11,549 of NZ_JBNQTI010000052.1, read as the reverse complement.
CCTCGCTGGGCCTGGTGCAGATGACCCGCAAGCGGGTCGGCCAGGGCCTGCTGGAGTCCTTCTCCGAGGCCTGCGTGCACTGCAACGGGCGCGGCGTGATCGTGCACATGGAGCAGCCGACCGCCCCCGGTGGCGGTGGCGGCCCGGTCGGCACCGCCGGCGAGGCGGGCACCGGCAAGCGCCGGCGCCGCGGCAAGGGCGGTGCCGGGGCGGAGGAGCAGCCGGCGGCGGTCACCGCGGTCGACGAGGCGGAGCCGCACGAGCACGAGGAGTTCGAGCTGGTCTCCCGCGACGAGCCGGCGGTCGAGGTCGTCGAGGCCCCGGTTGCCGAGGTCGCGCAGGCCCCGGTTGCGGTCGCCGAGGCCGCCCCGGTCGCGGAGCCGGTGGCCGAGGCCCCCGCCGCCGCGCCGGCCGGTCGCACCCGCCGCCGTGCGGTGCGCAAGGCCACCGCGCCGGCCGGTGCGCCGGGCGAGGCCGAGATCGTGGTGCTGCAGTCGCGGGCCGAGGCCGTGGTGGAGGCCGCGCTGGCCGCTGCCGCGGAAGGGGCCGCCGAGGCCGCTGCCGTGGTCGAGGAGGCCGCGGAGCCCGTCACCGAGCAGCCCTCCGCCGAGGCCGTCGAGGCGCCGGCCGAGGAGGCCGCTGCCGAGGAGGCGCCGGCGCCGAAGAAGCGGGCCGTCCGCAAGACGGCGGCCAAGAAGACCACCACCGCCGCCAAGAAGACGACGGCGACGGCGGCCAAGAAGACCACCGCGCGCAAGACCGCGACCAAGCGGGCCAGCGCGGCGGCCAAGAAGGCGGTCGCGGCCGAGGGCGACTCGGCCGCGGAGTGACCGGAGGGGTGCGGGACGGCTCGTGGCCGTCCCGCACCCCGTCGGCTCACCCGGTCCGGTTTGCCCCAGCGGCACCCGATCCGTATTCTTGACCCTCGGCGTGTCTACGCCACGCTCCCGAGCACTTCACCTCCTGGTGCCGCGACAGCCCAGCTGCCGACGGTCCGGGGGAGGCCCCTGTGTCCGTACCCAGGTGGCTGGCATCGGCGAGTTCCGAACCGAGTAGTGGAAAGCAGGTACCGCATGTACGCGATCGTTCGCGCCGGCGGCCGCCAGCACAAGGTCGCCGTCGGCGACGTGCTGGAGATCGACCGTGTCGACGTCAAGCCGGGTGACTCGGTGGAGCTCGCGACCATCCTGGTCGTCGACGGTGAGGCCGTCACCTCCGACCCGTGGGTTCTGGCCGGTGTGAAGGTCCACGCCGAGGTCGTCGACCACACCAAGGGCGAGAAGATCACGATCCTCCGCTACAAGAACAAGACCGGCTACCGTCGGCGCCAGGGTCACCGCCAGCGCCACACCGCCGTCCGCATCACGAGCATCGACTCCGCGAAGTAAGTAAGGGGATAGCGAGATGGCACACAAGAAGGGCGCAAGCTCTACCCGCAACGGCCGTGACTCGAACGCCCAGCGCCTCGGCGTCAAGCGCTTCGGCGGCCAGGTCGTCAGCGCCGGCGAGATCCTCGTCCGCCAGCGCGGCACCCACTTCCACCCGGGTGCCGGTGTCGGTCGCGGTGGCGACGACACCCTGTTCGCGCTGACCGCCGGTGCGGTCCAGTTCGGCAACCGTCGCGGCCGCAAGGTCGTCAACATCGTGGCCGTCGAGGCCTGATCCAGCTCACTCGCTGGATCCTTGCAGGGTGGATCGGGTTTCTCCGGTCCACCCTGCACGTTTTTCCCCACCCCGTCGCCAATGGGAGGCACCGCTCATGACCACCTTCGTGGACCGCGTCGAACTGCACGTCGCCGCGGGTAACGGAGGCCACGGCTGCGCCTCCGTGCACCGGGAGAAGTTCAAGCCGCTGGGCGGCCCGGACGGCGGCAACGGCGGCGAGGGCGGCAGCGTGACCCTGGTGGTGGACGCCAACATCACCACCCTGCTGGAGTACCACCACTCGCCCAAGCGCAAGGCCGGCAACGGCAAGCCGGGGGCCGGCGGCCACCGCACCGGTGCGGACGGCGAGAACCTGGTGCTCCCGGTGCCGGACGGCACCGTGGTGCTGGACAAGCGCGGCAACGTGCTGGCCGACCTGGTGGGCCACGGCACCGCCTTCGTGGCCGCCGCGGGCGGCCGTGGCGGCCTCGGCAACTCGGCGCTGGCCTCGGCCCGCCGCAAGGCCCCCGGCTTCGCGCTGCTCGGCGAGCCCGGCGAGGTCCGCGACATCGTCATGGAGCTCAAGTCGGTCGCCGACGTCGCCCTGGTGGGTTACCCGAGCGCCGGCAAGTCGTCCCTCATCTCGGTGCTCTCGGCGGCCAAGCCGAAGATCGCGGACTACCCCTTCACCACCCTGATCCCCAACCTCGGCGTGGTCACCGCCGGCGAGACGGTCTACACCGTCGCCGACGTGCCCGGGCTGATCCCCGGGGCCAGCCAGGGCAAGGGCCTGGGCCTGGAGTTCCTGCGGCACGTCGAGCGCTGCTCCGTGCTGGTGCACGTGCTGGACTGCGCGACCCTGGAGCCGGGCCGCGACCCGCTCACCGACCTGGAGACCATCGAGGCCGAGCTCACCGAGTACGGCGGCCTGGACGACCGGCCGCGCCTGGTCGCCCTGAACAAGGTCGACGTCCCGGACGGCCAGGACATCGCCGACCTCACCCGCGCCTCGCTGGAGGAGCGCGGCTACCGGGTCTTCGAGGTCTCCGCGGCCTCCCGCCAGGGCCTGCGCGAGCTGAGCTTCGCGCTCGCCCAGATCGTCGCCGAGGCCCGGGCGGCCAAGCCGATCCAGGAGTCCACCCGGATCGTGCTGCGCCCGACGGCGGTCGACGACGCCGGCTTCACCGTCACCGAGGAGGACGGCGCCTACCGGGTGCGCGGCGTCAAGCCGGAGCGCTGGGTGCGCCAGACCGACTTCAACAACGACGAGGCCGTCGGCTACCTGGCCGACCGCCTGGCCCGCCTCGGGGTCGAGGACAAGCTGTGGAAGGTCGGCGCCCACGAGGGTGACACCGTCATCATCGGCCCCGACGAGAACGCGGTGGTCTTCGACTGGGAGCCGACCATGGCCGCCGGTGCCGAGATGCTCGGCCGCCGCGGCGAGGACCACCGGATGGAGACCCAGCGTCCGGCCGTCGACCGGCGCCGCGAGCGGCAGAAGGGCCGGGACGCCGCCGAGGCCGAGTACCTGGCCTTCGAGGCGCTCTCCTCGGGCCGGCCCGCCGCCCTCGACGAGGGCGACGACGAGGACTGACAGTCCATCCGGTGAAACCCGCTACGGGCCGGTCCGCGAAGTCGCGTAGATTGCGCGCAGGACCGGCCCCGGCACAGCGAGGAAGAGCGATGAGCGACCAGACACTGCGTCAGGACGTCCTGACCGCCCGGCGGATCGTCGTGAAGGTCGGCTCCTCCTCGCTCACCACCGCGGCCGGCGGTCTGGACGCCGACCGGGTGGACGCGCTGGTCGACGCGCTCGCCAAGGCGCTCGACCGGCCGGACGCGCCGGAGATCGTGCTGGTCTCCTCCGGCGCCATCGCGGCCGGGCTGGCCCCGCTCGGCCTGGACCGGCGGCCCAAGGACCTGGCCCGCCAGCAGGCCGCGGCCAGCGTCGGCCAGGGGCTCCTGGTGGCCCGCTACACCGCCTCCTTCGCGCGCTACGGCCGCCGGGTCGGCCAGGTGCTGCTCACCGCCGAGGACGCCAGCCGCCGCGCCCACTACCGCAACGCCTACCGGACCCTGGACCAGCTGCTCGCGATGGGCGCGATCCCGGTGGTCAACGAGAACGACACGGTGGCCACCGCCGAGATCAAGTTCGGCGACAACGACCGGCTCGCCGCCCTGGTCGCCCACCTGGTCCGGGCCGACCTGCTGATCCTGCTCTCCGACGTGGACGGCCTCTACGACGGCGACCCGAGCAAGCCCGCCAGCCGGCGGATCGCCGAGGTGCACGGCCCCCAGGACCTGGCCGGCGTCGAGATCGGCAGTGCGGGCAAGGCGGGGGTCGGCACCGGCGGCATGGTGACCAAGGTCGAGGCGGCCCGGATCGCCACCGGCGCCGGCATCCCGGTGGTGCTCACCGCCGCCCGGCACGCGGCCGACGCGCTGGCCGGCCGGCCCACCGGCACCCTCTTCGCCCGGACCGGCGCGCGCACCGCCGACCGCCTGCTCTGGCTGGCCCACGCGAGCAGCCCGCGCGGTGCGCTGCACCTGGACGAGGGTGCGGTGCGGGCGGTGGTGGATGGCGGCAAGTCGCTGCTGCCGGCCGGGGTCACCAAGGTGGACGGGGAGTTCACGGCCGGCGATCCGGTCGACCTTCTTGCGGAAAACGGTCACATCGTCGCCCGTGGCCTGGTCAACTTTGATGCGAGGGAGCTGCCGCGCCTGCTCGGCCGGTCGACCCGGGAGCTGGCTCAGGAGCTCGGCGCCGCGTACGAGCGCGAGGTCATCCACCGGGACGACCTGGTGGTGCTGCGCGGCTGACGGCCCGTCCGGTCGCGGCGGGGCCGGGACGACCGCGTCGAACAGGAGGCCGCCGGTGGGACGTCGGGGCGACCGAGTGCTGCCCGGGGCGGCTGTCGAGGGCGGCGCCACCGTCCGGCAGCTGCGGCCGTCGGCGGAGCCGGGGGAGTCGGGGGAGCCCGGCGATGTCGAGCAGGGCCGGCTCTGGCACGTGGTGCTGAGCGTGGCCGGCCAGGTGACCCCGCTGGGCACGCTGCGGGCCGGGCTGGAGCGCCTGGCCCACGACCACTCGTTCTTCCTGACCGCCCGGTACGCCGCCGACCACGCCGAGATCCGCTACTGGGAGCAGGCCCGCGACCTGCACGACGCGGCGGCGATCGCGCTGCGGCTGTGGGGCGAGCACAAGGCCAGCGCCAAGCTGCCGCCGTGGGAGATCGTCGGGCTGGAGGTGATCGACCGGGCCACCTACCAGCAGCGGATCGCCGAGGGCTTCGGCCGCCCGCCGGCCCAGCTGGGCGGGGTGCACCCGTACTGAGCGGGGGCACGGCCGGTCGGGCGCTCATCCGATCGGGTGAGCATCTCAGTGGGTGACGGGCCGCCCGGGCCGCCCCCGGCGAGTCGTTACCCTTCAGGACATGACCATCGACAGCCCCGTCCTCGCCACCGCCCGCCGCGCCAAGGCCGCCGCCGCCGAGCTCGCCCCGCTGCCGCGCGCGGCCAAGGACGCCGCGCTGCTGGCGATCGCCGACGCCCTGGAGGCCCGCGCCGCCGAGCTCACCGCCGCCAACGCCGAGGACGTCGCCCGGGCCGAGCAGGCCGGCACCCCGGCCTCGGTGGTCGACCGGCTCACCCTGACCGGGGAGCGGATCGCCGCCATCGCCGCCGACGTGCGCAAGGTGGCCGGGCTGCCCGACCCGGTCGGCGAGGTGATCCGCGGCTACACGCTGCCCAACGGCCTGGACGTCCGTCAGGTCCGGGTCCCGCTCGGGGTGGTGGGCATCATCTACGAGGCCCGCCCGAACGTCACGGTGGACGCCGCCGCGCTCTGCCTGAAGTCCGGCAACGCGGTGCTGCTGCGCGGTTCGGCCTCCGCCTACCGGTCGAACACCGCGCTGGTGGCCGTGCTGCGCGACGCGGTGGCCGCCGCCGGGCTGCCGGCCGACGCGGTGCAGCTGGTCCCCGGGGAGGGGCGGGAGTCGGTGACCGAGCTGATGCGGGCCCGCGGCCTGGTCGACGTGCTGATCCCGCGCGGCGGGGCCTCGCTGATCAAGACGGTGGTGGAGGGCTCCACCGTGCCGGTGATCGAGACCGGGACCGGCAACTGCCACGTCTACGTGGACGCGCAGACCGACCTGGCGATGGCGGTGGGCATCCTGCTCAACTCCAAGGCGCAGCGGGTCAGCGTCTGCAACTCGGCCGAGACCCTGCTGGTCCACCAGGAGGTGGCCGAGGAGTTCCTGCCGCTCGCGCTGGCCGCGCTGGCCGAGGCCGGCGTCACGGTGCACGGCGACGAGGCGGTGTGCAAGCTGGCGGCGGGCTCGCCGGCCACCGTGCTGCCGGCCACCGACGAGGACTGGGCGGCGGAGTACCTCTCGCTGGACCTGGCCGCCGCCGTGGTGCCCTCGCTGGAGGCCGCGGTCGAGCACATCCGGCGCTGGTCCTCGGGCCACACCGAGGCGATCGTGACCACCTCGCAGGCCGCCGCCCGCCGCTTCACCCAGCTGGTCGACTCGACCACGGTGGCCGTCAACGCCTCCACCCGGTTCACCGACGGCGGCGAGTTCGGCTTCGGGGCCGAGATCGGGATCTCGACCCAGAAGCTGCACGCCCGCGGCCCGATGGGGCTGCCGGAGCTGACCTCCACCAAGTACATCGTCACCGGCGACGGCCACCTGCGCGGCTAGGGCCTCTCTTATGGATCTTGTCGGATCAGCGCGCGGCGGTGGGCGCCCGGCTGGGCGTGCCGGCGGATCGTCCTCGTACTGGGTCGTACTTGGATGGTCCGCCGGTGCGTCCAGGCGGGATGCCCGGCGTCGCGCGCCCGGCAAGATCCGTAAGAGAGGCCCTGGCCGACAGGGCCCGGGCCCAGGGGCCCGCGGCCCGACGAACGGTCCAGGGCGGCTCGACGCCGCGTCAGCCCAAGTGCCGGGAGCCACAGACAAATCGCGCCCCCGGTAATACGCTGATTCCGTGGCTGAGGAAGCGGGGGACTCGCCGTACTTCGACGGCGCCGACCACGGTGGAGCGGACGACGAGTTCGCCACCGTGGTCCTTGACGAGGCCTTCGTCAGATCCGCCGCAGTGCACGAGCCCAGCGCCCGGGAGCGGCTGCTGGCCGCCGCCGAGGCCCGCAGCGAGCCCGAGCCGGGCACCGCGAGCCGGGCGGTCGAGTACGGCGACCGCTTCGAGGGCCTGCCGCTGGAGCTGCGTCCGCACCCCGCCGGGGTGGAGGACGACCGGATCTACACCGAGCCCTGGGTGGGCTCGAACCGCGAGCCGGTCCGCCGGCGCGCGGTCCGCTGGCCCGGCTACGGGTCGCGGGCGGACGGCCGCGGGCAGGTCGCGCAGCAGCGCTGGCACCGGCCGCTGGCCTGGATCCTGGTGATCGTGATGGGGGTCAGCCTGGTGGCGGTCGCGGTCGCGGCGGTCTACCGGGGTACCGGCGGTGCCCCCGGACGGCGTCCCGAGGTCGGCACCAGCCGTCCGGCCTCCCCGGCGCCGCCCGGTGCCGAGGCCAGCGTCGGGCCGAGCACGGTCGCCGTGCCGCAGCCGACCCGATGAGGCGGCCGGGCCGGCGTCCGGCCGGCAGGTCACCGCTCGGAAACGTTGGTTCCGGGGCCTCGTTCCGGGCCGCCCCCCGGCTCTACCCTTGATGCATGGGTGACCCGGGTGAGCCTCCGGAGGGTGCGCCCGAGGGCGGTTCCGGAAGCGATGACGAGTACCGATCCGTCGTTTTCGACGAGTCCTTCATCCGGGCTGCCCGGATCACCGAGCTGTCGGCCGAGGAGCGGCTCGGCGGCGGCGCCCGGGCGATCCGGCACAAGCTCGGGGTCGGCCCGTTCTCCTCGCTGCCCCGGCAGGCGCTGACCCTGCTGCTGCTCATCGTGCTGGCCTTCGGGGCGGCGGTGTACTTCGGCGTGACCAGTCCGCAGCGCGAGCCGCTCGGCACCGGCGGCAGCCAGCTGACCGCCGAGCTGACCGCGCTGAGCCCGGCCGGCGGCACCGTGCCGGCGGCCGACCCGAGCAGCCCGTTCGCCTCCCTCACGGCCGCGGCGGGCTACGCGGACGGCAGCGCGGGCTTCGGCCTGCCTGCCGCCCGTGCCGCCACCGCGCACTTCAGCCAGGCCCAGGTGGCGGCCGCGGTGGACACCGTGCGCCGCTACCTGGAGGCCTCCTCGCTCGCCCCGGCGGTGCTGGTGCAGGGCGACACCACCTCGGTGCGGGCCCTGCTGGCGCCGGACGAGCAGAGCCAGTTCGACGCCGGTCTGACCGCCCCGACGGACGACCAGCACCACAGCCTGACCGGCTGGATGGTCCGCTTCGACCCGCTGCGGGTCGGGCTGGCCAGCCCGACCGTGAAGGTGGCCGGCAGCGTCACGGTGACCGAGCTGAACCCGGGCACCCTGGAGCTGGTCAGCGACCACACCCTGGTGTACGCGCTGCGCCCGGCCGGCGCGGTGACCAACGGCCCGGTCAGCCTCTACACGGTCCGCCGCGAGCTGCGCTTCGACCTCGGCCCGACCGACATCGCCAACGGTCAGGTGCACCTGGTCGACTCGGTGGAGCAGGCCGGCCCGAGCGCCTGCACGGCGGACCAGGCCGAGTACCTGCAGCCGCTGCCGGTCGGCCCGACCGGTCCGCTGGGCGGCCTGCCCGGCGCGGTGAACCCGGCCGACCGGGCGCAGCCGGCCTGGCAGAGCTGCGCGGTGCTGGCCACCCCGGGCGGGCACTGAGACCCGTCCGGCAAGCGGTCCGGGCCGCCCGGCCGGCGCGGGGCGGTGTGCCCCGCGCCGGCCTCGATCACTTCTCGCCGGAGCCCGAGCCCGAGCCCGAACCGGAGCCGGAGCCCGCACCGGCCTCCGAGCCCGCCTCGCCGTCCTCGCCGCCGTCGCGGGGGCCGCTGCGGGCACCGGTGAAGGTGTCGCGCAGCTTGCCGCCGACCGAGCCGGCGCCGTCCGCGATGTCGCGCAGCAGCGAGAAGAGCGGGTCCTTGCTCTCCTTGATCGACTTGCCGTAGGAGTCGGCCGCCGCCTTCCACTGCTCGGAGACGCTGGTGTCCGGGTCGTCCGCGCGGCGCGGGTAGGCGCCGGCCAGGATCGAGCGGTACTCCTCGCTCTCCGACCACTTCTTCAGCTTGGCCACCCGGACCACCGCGAACGGGTGGGTCTGCGGCAGCACCTGGAGCAGCTTCAGCACGCCGTCCCGCAGGTCGCCGGCCTTCTCGTACTCCTCGGCCTGCTCCAGGAAGGCGTCCACGTTCATCTCGCCCAGGTTGTGGCCGCCGGCGAGCTTCATCAGGCCGCGCATCGAGGCCTGCGGGTCCTGCCCGGCCAGCAGGCCGGCCCGGTCGCAGGAGAGCTCGGCCTTGCGGAACCACTCCTTGAGCGCGGTGACCAGCGCCATGATGGCGAGGTTGCCGAGCGGGATCCAGCCGAGCCGGGTGGCCAGGTTGGTCAGGATCAGCAGCATGGTGCGGTAGACCGCGTGGCCGGACATCGCGTGGCCGACCTCGTGGCCGATCACCGCCCGCAGCTCCTCCTCGTCGAGCAGCTCGACCAGGCCGGTGGTCACCACGATGACCGGGGTGTCCATCCCGATGCACATCGCGTTGACGTTCGGGTCCTGGGTGACGTAGAGGTCGGGCACCTGCTCCAGGTCGAGGATGTAGGCCGCGTCCCGGACCATGTTGAAGAGCTCCGGGTACTGGCGCTCGGAGGTCTTCACGGCGGTGGCCAGGAACATCAGCCGCACGCTGCGCTCGGAGACCAGGCCGGCGAGCTTCTTCAGGACGTCGTCGAAGCCCGAGAGCTTGCGCAGCGCGACCAGGGCGGACCGGTCCGCCGGGTGCTCCCAGGCCCGGGTGGAGATCCCGGGGAAGCGCTGGCGACGGCGACTGGGCGTGCCGGCGGTGCCGCCCGGCTGGGTGGAATCGGTCATGTGCTGAGTACCTCCTGCTCGACGCCGGTCCCGGCCTTCGCCGGCCCCCGCTGGATCCGTCCTTGGCTCAACGCCCGCGTGCGCGTACTCGTCCCCGGGCTCAGCGTAGCCGCCGGGCGGCACCGCACCGGGGGCGGTGCCGCGCACCCGGGTGAGGCGGGTCTACGCTGGCTGTCCCGACGTTTCACAGCCTCTCCGAGGAGCTCGCCCATGTCCCCCGACCACCTGCTGAACCTGGCCGCCATCTCCAACGGCCCCGGCCCGGGTCTCTTCCTTCGGCTGGTGGTGGTCGGGTCGATCATCGGCGTCTGCCTGCTCGCCTGGATCCTGGTCCGGGCCGGCCGCGACAACTGACGTCTCACCGCTAGTCAGACGCGGGGAGCCGCCGAGCGGTTGCGGATAAAGGCCTCGTAAGATGAGGAGTGCGGGCCGCTCTGGCTCGCCGGGACCCGTGTCCTGGCCCCACCGAGTCGAGAAGGCCCAGCCGATCATGACCGCTAGCGCCCTGCCCGCCCTCACCCGTATCGCCGAGGGTGGCGGCCACAACAGCCTGAACCCGCTGCTCACCGGCGGCAGCGCGCTCTTCATCCTGCTGCTGCTGCTCTTCCTGGTCACCCGTTTCAACAAGGACCGCTGAGTCGGCCCCTGGCAGTCGTGCGGAGGGAGCGCCCCGGCAGCGGGTCGCTCCCTTCGGCGTGCTCCGGCGCGGGTGGCTGGACCGCTCCGGCACCACGTCGCGTAAGGTGTTCCGCCATGGGAGAGAGCAGGCCGACGGCGCGGCCCGACCGGCGCAGGCGGCTCGGTGTGATGGGTGGAACCTTCGACCCGATCCACCACGGGCACCTGGTCGCCGCCAGTGAGGTGGCCAGTGCCTTCCACCTGGACGAGGTGGTCTTCGTCCCGACCGGTCAGCCCTGGCAGAAGAGCGGCAGCAGCGTCTCCTCCGCCGAGGACCGGTACCTGATGACGGTGATCGCCACCGCGGAGAACCCGCAGTTCTCGGTCAGCCGGATCGACATCGACCGGGCCGGACCGACGTACACCGTCGACACCCTGCGCGAGCTGCGCGCCCAGCACCCGGACTCCGACCTCTTCTTCATCACCGGCGCGGACGCCCTGGCCCAGATCCTCTCCTGGCGCGACGCCGAGGAGCTCTTCGCGCTCGCCCACTTCATCGGCTGCACCCGTCCTGGTCACACGCTCACCGACGCCGGGCTGCCGGCCGGCGGGGTCTCGCTGGTCGAGGTGCCCGCACTGGCCATCTCCTCGACCGACTGCCGGCTGCGGGTGGCCAAGGGCGAGCCGGTCTGGTATCTCGTCCCGGACGGCGTGGTGCGGTACATCGACAAGCGGGCGCTCTACCTGGACGCCGGCTGAGCCGGAGGAAGACCTTGAGGGATGGCGTGACGGCAGACCACCAAGGGGCCGAGGGCGGCGACTGGTCCACGGGACAGTACCCGCAGCAGGCGTACCAACAGCAGCCGTACGAGTCGTACCCGCAGGGGTACGGGTCCTACGAGCAGCAGCCCTACGAGCAGTCGTACGAGCCGGGCGGCTACGCCCAGCCCTACCAGGAGCCGGCCTACCAGGAGCAGGCCCACCAGCAGCCGGGCTACCCGCAGCAGCAGGCCTACCAGCAGCCGGGCTACCCGGCGCAGGCGTACGCCGGGGGCTACCAGCAGCCGGTCGCGCCGCCGCAGCAGCCGGTGCACCCGCAGCAGTCGCCGTACGAGGCCGCGCCGTACGCGCAGCCGTACGAGCAGCCGTACGAGCAGGGTGTCTACGCCCAGCCCTACCAGCAGCCGGGCTACCCGCAGCAGACCGTGCCGGCGCAGCAGGCGCCCGCCCCGCCGATCCCACCCCAGCAGAGCGTCCGGCAGGCCGCGCCGCCGCAGGCCGCCCCCCGGCCGGCCCCGCCGCGCCCGCGCCCGGCGAGATCGGAAGAGCAC
>NZ_JBNQTI010000051.1:35396-47720 GCF_050325825.1 Kitasatospora sp. LaBMicrA B282 | reverse complement strand
CCGCCACCGGCGCGGATCGCCGCGGCGAGGGAGCGCAACTCGGCCGCGGCCGCGGCCAGCTCGGCCGGTTCCGGCGGCGGGGCGCCCTGCGCGGTCCGCACCGCCGCGGCGGTGCCCGCGTCGATCACCCGCTCCACCGCCACCAGCAGCGGCCACCAGGCGGCTGCCCGGGCACCGAACGGCGGCGGCTCGCCGAGCGCCCGCTGGAACTCGGTGCGCAGCCCGGCCAGGTCCCGGTACAGCCGGCGACGCAGCCGGGACCGCGCGCCCGAGGGGGCGAGCGCGGACCCGGTGCCGTCCGCCGCCGCGGGGAAGGCGCACTCCAGGTAGCGGGCGACGTCGTCCACCGCGTCGGCCAGCCGGGCCCCGACCCGCGAGTGCCAGCTCTCCGGCCACAGCGCGTAGCCCGCCACCAGCACGATGGCGCAGCCGAGCAGGCTGTCCACCAGCCGCGGGACCAGCAGGTGGACGCCCTGGTGGCTCAACAGGTCGGAGAGGATCAGGATCAGCGGGGTGATCACCATCGTCTGCAGGCCGTAGCTGCGCCGCGAGACCACCGGCAGCGCGGCCGCCAGCACCAGCACCACCGGCACTTCCCAGCGGCCGCGCGGCACCACCTCCAGCACCGCCGCGGCCAGCAGCAGACCACCGGCCGTCCCGACCGCCCGCAGCACGGCGCGGGAGAAGACCGAGCCGAAGTCGGGCTTCAGCACGAAGGTGACGGTCAGCGGGACCCAGTACGACCGCGGCACCGTGACGGTGGAGACCAGCGTCTGGGCGAGGCCGACGCAGAGCGCCAGCCGCAGGCCGTAGCGCCAGGAATCGGCCGAGAGCAGCATCTCGCGGGCGCGCGACCGGGCCCGCACCGGCAGTGGGGCGGGTGCGGGCAGCGGGGCGAGTGGCGGCCCGGCGTCGACCCCGGCCTCGTGCGCGCCCGCCAGCACCTCCCTGGCGTGCAGCAACGCGGCCGCGGCGGCCCGTTCGACGGGGTCGGCGGGCTCGGGGACTTCCGCTGCTGACGCGACATCAGCGGCCGCGGGCCAGCCCGCCTCCACCGCGTCGGCGATCCGCCGCACCTCCACCGCCAGGCCCGCACCGAGCGGGCCGCCGACCGCGTGCACCGCGGGCGCCGCCTCGACCAGCGGGGTCAACGCGCCCAGCAGCGCCATCAGCCGGTTCATGCCGCGGCTGCGGCCCGGGGCCAGGGCGCGGCGGCTGAGCAGCAGGTCGTAGGCGTGGTCGAGGTCCCTGGTCAGCCGGGCCCGGGCCTCGCTCCAGTCGGCGCTGCCGGAGGCCGCGAGCAGCGTGGCGGTCTGCCGGTAGGCGGCCGCCACGGCCACCCGCTCGGGCACCCGGGACCGGAACGGCCAGGCCAGCAGGGCCATCAGCAGGATCTGGCCGGCGCCGAGCAGCATCAGCGCGGGGCTGTGCCACCAGGGCGGCGGGAACGGCAGGCCGGCGCCGATCACCGCCAGGAACAGCAGGTTGAGCCCGGCCGCCGAGGCCACCGCACCGATCGTGCTCATCATCCCGGCCACCAGGGCGAGCCCGGTCAGCGCCGCGACGGCCACCCAGCCGTGCCCGTTCACGCGTTCGCCGAGGACCAGCCCGGCGGCGCCGAAGAGCTGGGGGACGCCGATGTTGTACAGGCGCAGCCGGTAGGCGTCCGCCGTGTCGCCGAGCACCGCGGTGAGCGCGCCCATCGCCACCACCGCACCGTTCGCGCTCTCCCCGATCGCGAAGCCGATCGCCAGCGGCAGCGCCATCCCGACCGCCGCCCGCACGGCGGCGGCCCTGGGCACGGGGGTGGACTGCGGGCGCAGCGTCCGGACCAACCAGGGCGGCGGGGTCAGCGGCGAGGTCGGCGGCGAGATCGACGGGGTAGGTCGGGCTGCGGCGGGACCGGGGTCGGGGTCAGGGCTGGGGTCGGGCGTCACCGGACGATCCTCACCCGCCGCCCGGCCGCCCGCCGGCAGGCACGGCGGGTGCCGGTCAGTCGCCCGGGCTCCCGGCACCCCGGGTTCCCCCGGCACCCGCGCCGCCCTCCGCCACCGCCAGCGCCGCCGCCAGGGCGTCGCGGGCCGCGGTCTGGGCCGCGATGCGCCGCTCCAGGACCGTCAGCCGGGCCCGGGCCACGCCCAGGGCCTTGGCGGAGGGCGGCGCGGCGGCGAGGTCGCCGTCGAGGCAGGGCAGGAAGACCCGGACGTCCTCCAGGGTGAGCCCGGCGTCCACCAGGTAGCGGATGTTGCGCACCCGGGTCACCGTGCCGGGCGGGTAACTCCGGTAGCCGTTGGCGGTGCGCTCGGCGGTGATCAGGCCGGCCTGTTCGTAGTGCCGCAGCGCCCGCGGGCTGCTGTCGGTCGCCGTCGCCAGGTCACCGATCCGCACCTCGCGCCTCCCCCGTCCCGTCCCGCGCCCCCGTCCATGCGGCCCGTTCCCGCCACGCTACCCGTCAGGCCACCACCGCGCCGCCGTCCACCGGCAGCACCACGCCCGTGACGAAGGCGGCGTCCGGCGCCGCCAGCTGGGCGATCGCCCAGGCGACCTCCTCCGGGCGGCCGATCCGGCGCAGCGGGGTGTGCGCCAGCTGCCACTCCCGGACGGCGGCCGACCGCTCCGGGCTCAGGCCCTGGTGCTCGCCGATCGGGGTGTCGACGGCCCCGGGGGCGACGGCGACCACCCGGATCCCCCGCGGTGCGAGCTCGACCGCCCAGCTGCGGGTCAGCAGTTCCAGCGCGACCTTGGTGGCCGCGTACACCGAGCTGCCCGGCCAGGCCCGCTGACCGACCGAGGTGCTGACGTTGACCACCGTGCCGCGCGCCGCCGTGAGGGCCGGCAGGGCGGCCTGGGTGAGCAGGATCGGGGCCACCAGGTTGGTGGCGAGCTGCGCGTCGATCTGCTCGCGGCCGATGCCGCCGAGTGCGCCGGAGCGGACGATGCCCGCGTTGTTGACCAGCACGTCGAGCCGGCCGTGCGCGGCGAGCGCGGTACTGACGATCCGTTCGGGCGCACCGGGCGCGGTGAGGTCGGCGGGCAGCACAGTGATCCGGCCGGGCGGGGCGCCGGCCGCCGTCTCGTGCAGCGGCTCGGCCCGGCGGCCGACGGCGATCACCCGGTCCCCGGCGGCGGCGAAGGCCCGGGCGGTGGCCCGGCCGATGCCGGTGCCGGCGCCGGTCACCAGGACGGTGCGGGGGACGTGCGGCTGGTCGGTGGTGCCACAGGTGGTCACGTCGTTCTCGTCCATGAGGGAAGCCTGCGACCCTGTCGCCAGTGTCAGGGTCAAGCCCCGGCCGCGAGCCCGGGCACCAGGGCGCTCGGGGCCGGAAACCCGATTGGCCACCACCCCGACCGCGACTAGCCTGCGCAGTCATGAACGTCGAGATCACCACCCTGGCCGAGCGGCCGCAGCTGGCCGAGTCGCTCTGGTTCGCCGACACCTGGCCCGAGTTCCTGCTGAACGACCTGGTCGGCCGGGCGCACTTCGGTCGGATTGCCGAGGTCTTCCCGGAGTTCACCCTGGTGGCGACCGACCCGGACGGGACGGTGGTGGCCCGCGGTCACAGCGTGCCGTTCGCGCTGCACCAGGAGGGGCGCGGCGCCCTGCCCGCCGGCGGCTGGGACCAGGTGCTGGTCTGGGCGTTCCGGGACCAGCGGACCGGGACGGCGGCGGACACCGTGAGCGCGGTCGACGTCACCGTGCGGGCCGACCGCCTGGGCGGCGGCCTCTCGGCGCTGCTGCTGGACGCGATGCGGCGGAACGCCCGCGCGCGCGGCTTCGCCGAGCTGGTCGCGCCGGTGCGGCCGACCGGCAAGCACCTGGAGCCGGGCACCCCGATGGCCGAGTACGCCCGGCGCACCCGGGCGGACGGCCTGCCGGTCGACGCCTGGATCCGCACCCACGTCCGGGCCGGCGGCGTGATCGACTCGATCGCGCCCTGCTCGATGACCGTCACCGGTTCGCCGGCGCAGTGGCGGACCTGGACCGGCCTGCCCTTCGACGCCGAGGGGGAGGTCGAGGTGCCGCGCGGCCTGGTGCCGGCGTCCTGCCTGCCGGACCGGGACGTGGTGAGCTACGTGGAACCGAACGTCTGGATCCGGCACGCCCTCGCCTGATCGGGCGCCACCGACCGGGCCTCGGCCTTGCCCGCGCCCGCCGACCCGGTCACTCCGGGTCGGCCAGCACCACCGCCAGCAGACCCGGGTGCCGCGCCTCGATCGCCGCCCGACGCAGCGTCATCACCCGGTTCTTGCCCTCCTGCCGGGTCTCGGTGAGCCCGGCCTCGCGCAGGATCCGCCAGTGGTTGGAGAGGGTCGAGCGCGGCACCTCGACCCCGTCCGGACTGCACGTGCTCTCCCCCTGCGCCGCCAGCACCCGGACCAGCCGCAGCCGGACCGGGTCGCCCAGTGCATGGAGCACCACGGCGAGTTCGAGTTCCTCCGGCATCGTGACTCCCTCCCATCCCCACCATGCTCGCGCCGTCACCCCCGCATCCCCTAGTATGCGGGTCGTTTCGTCAATTCGGGAAAGTCGAAACGACCATCGTCAGCGCCATCACCACCATGACCCGGGGGACCCGCCATGCCCGCACTCGCCAGCTTCGCCCGCATCCACGTCGACGACCTGGACCGCGCCCTGCCCACCTTCGTCGACCTGACCGGCGAGCAGCCCGCCTCCCGGTTCGCCTTCCGCGACCTCGAAGTGGCCCGGATCGGCGGCTACCTGCTGGTCGCCGGCACCGCCGAGGCGCTCGCGCCCGTCCGCGACACCCAGGCCACCACGGTCGTCACCTCGCTGGCCGAGGTGCTGGACCTGACCGCCCGGCACGGCGGCCAGGTCCTGGACGGCCCCAACGAGGTCCCCACCGGCCGCAACCTGACGGTCCGCCACCCCGGCGGCGCGGTCATCGAGTACGTCGAGTTCGACGCCGCCACCCGCGCCCGCTTCGCCGCCGGGGCGTAGTCGGGCCCTCGCCCTCCCGCTACGGCTGCCGCTACCGATACGGCTGCCGCTACCGCTACCGCTACCGCAGGGTCCGCAGCGCCGCCGCGTCGTAGGGCGCCAGCTCGTCGAGCCGGTCCCCCAGCACCTTCGCCGCCCACTCCGGGTCCTGGAGCAGCGCGCGCCCGACCGCGACCAGGTCGAACTCGTCCCGCTCCAGCCGGTCCAGCAGGTTGTCGATCCCCCGCACCGGGGCGCCCTGGCCGGCAAAGGCGTGGATGAAGTCGCCGTCCAGGCCGACCGAGCCGACCGTGATGGTGGGCCGGCCGGTGAGCTTCTTGGTCCAGCCCGCCAGGTTCAGGTCCGAACCCTCGAACTCGGGCAGCCAGTAGCGGCGGGTGGAGGCGTGGAAGGCGTCCACGCCGGCCTCGGCGATCGGGGCCAGGATCGCCTCCAGCTCCTGTGGCGTCCCGGCGAGGCGCGCGTCGTAGGCCTCCTGCTTCCACTGCGAGTAGCGGAAGATCACCGGGAACCGCGGCGAGACGGCCGCCCGGACCGCCGCCACGATCTCGGCCGCGAACTTCGTCCGGGACACCGGGTCGCCGCCGTAGGCGTCGGTCCGGCGGTTGGTCCCCGCCCAGAGGAACTGGTCCACCAGGTACCCGTGCGCCCCGTGCAGCTCGACGCCGTCGAACCCGAGCCGCTCGGCCGCCGCGGCGGCCTCGGCGAAGGCCCCGATCACGTCGTCCAGGTCCGCCCGGGTCATCGCCCGGCCGTCCCCCTCGCTCCCGTCGAGCCGCAGCCCGGAGGGCCCGACCGCGGGGGCGTCGGCGTACGGCGGGCTCCCCGGCTTGCGCACCATCCCGATGTGCCACAGCTGCGGCACGATCCGACCGCCCGCCCGGTGCACCGCCTCGGCCACCCCGGCCCACCCCGCCAGCTGCTCCTCCCCGTGGAACCGCGGCACCCGGTCACTGGTCCCGGCCGACTCGTGCCCGACGTACGTCCCCTCGGTGACGATCAGCCCCACCCCGGCCGCCGCCCGCCGCGCGTAGTACGCCCGCACGTCCTCCCCCGGCACCCCACCCGGCGAGAACATGCGCGTCATGGGCGCCATCACGATCCGATTGGGCACGGTCAGCCCGTTCAACACCACGGGACGCGACAGGATCTCGGCCGCACGGGAGGCGGCGGACACGGGAACGGTCATGGGGGTTCCTCACAGACACCGGACGACGTGGAACAGCAGCGCTCCCCCCGACGCACCGCTGTCAACCACACCACCCCTCGACGCATTTCACCATCGGCCCACCAGACCGTGTGATCTGGGCCACTCCGCGACCACGGGGTGAATGAACCATCCGTTCGACAGCGCCGGCTGGCGGGCAGCCGCCCGCCCCGTCACGAGTGGCGCCCCACCAGGGGTGTCCCGCGCTGTCCGGCGGCTGCGGGGAGTTCGGTGACGAAGGCGAACCGGACCACCTTGCCCTGGTCGGTCGGCTCCCAGCCCCAGCTGCCGGCCAGCGCCTCGACCAGGGCCAGCCCGCGCCCGGACGGCAGGTCCTCGCCGAGGGAGAGCACCACGGGGGCGCGCCGGGACCGGTCGGCCACTTCCACCAGTAGCTGCCGACCGGTCCAGCGCACCGTGACCCGGCACTCCCCTCCGGCGTGCTCCAGCGCGTTGGTGACCACCTCACTGGCGCACAGCCGCAGGTCCCCCAGTGCCTCCGGGGCGAGCGGCACCCCCCCACCCGCGGCCACGGCAACGATCCGGTCACGAGCTCGGCGAACTGCGTTGGCGCCGGCGGTGACCTGGAATTCATCCGACAGGGGACGGTACTCGCGCTCCATGAAGGGCATCTCCTCGACGATCCAGGGAGCAGGCCGAATCGCAATTCAGCCGTCCCCGAGCGGCTGAGGAACAGTCAACCGGCTTACGTCCGGCGAGAGAACGGTTCATGCTGGGCGGAGCCGTGAACGACGTGAATCAAGGCAAGGGGGAGCTATGACACGCACGCCGAACAGACAGCTGGCCGCCCTGCTGGCCGAGGCCCGGTGGGGGAACGACCAGCTGGCCCGCGCGGTGAACCGGATCGGCCGGGACGCCGGTCTGGAGCTGACCTACGACCACTCCTCGGTCTCGCACTGGCTGAAAGGCGTCCGGCCCAAGCCCGCCGTCCGCCCGGTGCTGGCCGAGGCGTTCTCGCGGCGGCTCGGCCGACCGGTCACCACCCAGGAGGCCGGCCTCGGCAAGGCGGCGGCCGGCCAGACCCGGGGGGACCTGGTCGACCTGGTGCGCAGTGACATGGACCCGTCGCGGCGCACCATGCTGACCGCGGGGCTCTACTCGGCGGCCCTGCTGGTGCCGGGCTACTCCGAGCTGGCCCAGCGGCTGGACGACGCCAACCACGAGGTGCGGGCGGGGCGCACCGTGCGGATCGGCGACAGCGAGGTGGAGACGGTCCGGGCCATGACGGACCGGATCGCGGGGATCCTGGACGAGCTGGGCGGCGGCCACGCCCGCCCGATGAGCGCCGCCTTCCTGGCCAACACGGTGATGCCCTGGCTGCAGGCCGACGGCACCCCGACGGTGAAGAAGTCGATGCTCGCCGCGGCCTCCGACCTGGTCTACCTGACCGGCTGGATGGCGATGTACGAACGGGCGCACGGCCTGGGCCAGCAGTACTTCACCGAGGCGCTCACGCTGGCCCAGGACGGGCAGGACCACGTGACCTACTGCCGCACCCTGCGGGGCATGTCGCTGCAGGCGGCCAACCTGGGGTACGGCCCGCGGGCGTTGGAGTACGCGGACGCCGCCGCCGAGTGCGCGCCGGCGGCAGGTCCCCGGTTGACCGCGTTCCTGCGCGGCCAGCAGGCGCACGGCGCGGCGATGGTCCGCGACCAGCGCCTCGCCTTCGCCCGGCTGGGGCAGACCGAGGCCGCGCTGGCCAAGGCCGACGGGCGCAACGACGCGGTCGGCGGCTACGACTGGTCGGCCTACCACTTCCACGTCAGCAGCGTGCTGTACGCGCTCGGCGACCTGCCGGGCTCGATCCAGGCCATGAAGCACTCCAACCGGGTCCGCCCGGCCAACGAGCGCCAGGGCCGGCTGCACGCGAACGGGGTGCTGGCGTCCCGGCAGTGGGAGTTGGGGCACGTCGAGGCGGCCTGCGTGACCTGGGGGGACTTCCTGGACGACTACACCACGCTCTCCACCGCGCGCGGCGACGAGCACTTCGACGTGCTGCGCCGCAACCTGGGCGCGCACCCGGGCAGTCGGGCGGTGCGGCGGCTGGGCGAGCGGGTCCGGGTGGTGGCGGCCCAGAAGGCCGCGGTCTAGCGGGCGGGCGAGCGCCGGGCGGCGCGCGAGGGGTGGGGGACGCGAGCGGAGGCGTGCTCCCCTGGACCTCCCGGCCCCCGGCGCGCCCGGGAAAACCGGCGGCCGTCACGGGCCCCGCTCTGCCAGACTCGGCGCCCGTGACGAACGAAGTGATCAACCTGTTCGACCGGGTGGCCGACTCCTACGACGAGGTCCTCCCGTTCTTCGCCGGCTTCGCGCAGGAGTTCGCGCAGCTGGTGCCGTTCACCGCCGGCGCGCGGGTGCTGGACCTGGGCGCCGGGCGCGGCGCGCTCACCGGCCGCGCGCTGGCGGCAGGCTGCCGGGTCAGCGCGGTGGACGCCGCGCCGGCGATGGTGGGCCGGCTGGCGGCGGAGTACCCGGCGGCGGACGCCCGGGTGATGGACGCCGAGCGGCTGGACTTCCCGGACCGCGGCTTCGACCTGGTGGTCTCGGCGTTCCTGGTCCACCTGCTGGCGGACCCGGCGGCGGCCGTGCGCGAGGCCGCGCGGGTGCTGGTGCCGGGCGGCGGTTGCGCGTTCAGCGAGCCCGGTCCGCCGCCGGGGACCGAGCCCGCGCCGGCGGACGTCGCCCAGCGGCTGTCCGCGGAGTTCGGCCGCCACCTGCCGCCCGGCCGGGGCCGGTTCAGCCGTCCGGTGGACGTGCCGGCGTTGCTGGAGCAGGCGGGCTTCACCGAGGTCCGGGCGGTGCGGATCGCGGTGGACCTGCCGGTGCCGGACGGCGAGACGCTCTGGCGGTGGGGCCTGAGCCACGGTTCGCTGGCCTTCTACGAGAGCCTGCCCGCCGACCGGCGCGCGGAGTTCCGCGAGCGCCTGCTGGCCGAGGCCGCCGCGACGCCGGACCTGCGGCTGCGCCGGGAGGCCACCGTCTGGCTGGGCCGCTTGCCCGAGCACGGGTAGCCGATGATGGGCGGCGCACCGGAGGCGGAACACCACGAGCACCACGAGCACGGCGGCCACGCCGCATAGCCTCGCCCCATGACCCGTCACCTCCCGCAGCTCACCGACGCGCAGCGCCGCGCCCGCCTGGCCCGGCGTCACCTGCTCGCCCCCGCGCACCGTGCCGCCACCGTCACCGAGGTCACCCAGGCCCTGGTGGGTCTGCACGCCACCGACGCCGCGACGGTCTACCTGTCGGCCTGCGCGCGGCTCGCCGAGCCGAGCGCCGCCGCCGTGGACCGGGCCCTCTACGAGGACGTCTCCCTGGTGAAGCTGCTCTCGATGCGGCGCACCATCTTCGCGGTCACCGAGGAGTTCGCCCCGTTCGTCAGCTCCTCGACCGCGCGGGCGATCGCGGTCAGGGAGCGGGCCACGCTGGTCAAGCACCTGCGCGAGCACGCCGAGGGCTGGGACGAGGCACGGCTGGCCGAGACCGAGCAGCAGGTGCTCGCCGCCCTGGCGACCCGCGGCGAGGCGACCACCGCCCAACTCTCCGGCGACGTGCCGGCGCTGCGCGAGACGATGCTGATGGCCGCGGGCAAGCCCTACGAGGCGCGGCAGAGCGTGGGCAGCCGGCTGCTGCGGCTGCTCGCCTCGGACGGTCACGTGCGGCGGTGCCGGCCGCGCGGGTCCTGGGTGAGCAGCAGCTACCCGTGGGCGCTGGTGCCGCAGTGGCCCGAGGTGCCGGTGCGCGAGGCCAAGGCCGAGGTGGTGCGGCGCTGGCTGGCGGCGTTCGGGCCGGCGACGGTCGAGGACGTGAAGTGGTGGACGGGCTGGACCCTGGGCGACACCCGGAAGGCGCTGGCCGACGTCGGGGCGGTGGAGGTGGCGCTGGCCGGCGGCCCGGGGCTGGTGCTGCCCGAGGACATCGGTGCCGGGCCGGGCGACGTCGACACCGACGACGCCGCCGACACCGACGCGGACGCCCCCGAGCCGTGGGCCGCGCTGCTGCCCGCCCTGGACCCGACCGTGATGGGCTGGCGCGGCCGCGACTGGTACCTGGCACCGGAGTTGGTGCCCGCGCTGTTCGACCGGGCGGGCAACGCCGGGCCGACCGTCTGGTGGTGCGGCCGGGTGGTGGGCGGCTGGGCCCAACGCGCCGACGGGGAGCCGGTCTGGCGGCTGCTGGCCGACCTCGGCCGCGACACCGCTGCCGCTGAACGGGCGATCGCCGGGGAGGCCGAACGGCTGGCGGGCTGGCTCGGCGAGGTCCGGGTGACACCGCGGTTCCGCACGCCACTGGAACGGGAGTTGACCGACTGAGCGATCGTCATCCTGACGATGCATCAGAAACACTCACCATCACACATGTCTTGACGCGTACATCAAACAAGAGTTCCCTACATCCAACAGAACGGAACGCCGCACGCCCCTGCACACCCACCCCCACAGGGAGCCGCCATGCAGCCAGCCAGGTTCGCCCGCCTGAAAGCCGCCGTCCTCACCCTCGCCCTCTGCCTCGCCCCCGCCCCCGCCGTGCTGCTCGGCGGCGCCGCGCCCGCCCGGGCCCTGGACAACGGGCTGGCCACCACGCCGCCGATGGGCTTCAACGACTGGAACGCCTACGGCTGCAACGTCTCCGAGGCGCTGATCGAGTCCACCGCGCTCGCCATGCACGACGACGGCCTGCAGGCCGCCGGCTACCAGTACGTCAACATCGACGACTGCTGGATGAGTTCGGCCCGGGACGCGAACGGGAACCTGGTGCCGGACCCGACCAAGTTCCCGGACGGGATCAGCGGCACGGCCGCCTACGTGCACGCACTCGGCCTGAAGCTCGGGATCTACGAGGACGCCGGCACCAGCACCTGCGCCGGCTACCCGGGCAGCCTCGGGCACGAGACCCAGGACGCCGCGAGCTTCGCCGCCTGGGGTGTCGACTACCTCAAGTACGACAACTGCAACAACAACGGCCTGCCGTCCCTGCCGCGCTACACCGCGATGCGCGACGCCCTGCGGGCCACCGGCCGGCCGATCCTGTTCAGCCTCTGCAACTGGGGCTCGGAGTCCCCCTGGACCTGGGGGGCCTCGACCGGCAACCTCTGGCGCACCACCGGGGACATCAACGCCTCCTACGGCAGCCTGCTCTCCATCGTCCACGCCAACGTCGGCCTGGGCTCCTGGGCGGGGCCGGGGCACTGGAACGACCCCGACATGCTGGAGGTCGGCAACGGGATGTCGGCGGTCGAGGACCGCACCGAGTTCAGCCTCTGGGCCGAGATGTCCGCCCCGCTGATCTCGGGCACCAACCTGACCGGCGCGAGCGCGGACACCCTGGCCGACCTCACCAACGCCCGGGTGATCGCGGTCGACCAGGACCCGCTGGGCCGGCAGGGCAGCCTGGTCGCCAGCAGCGGCGGCCTGGACGTGCTGGCCAAGCCGCTGGCCGGCGGCGACGTCGCGGTGGCGCTGTTCAACGAGACCGGCACGGCGGCCACCATCGGCACCAGCACCGCCGCCGTCGGCAAGCCGGACGCCGGCAGCTACACCCTGACCGACCTGTGGAGCGGGGCCACCGCCGACACCACGGGCAGCATCTCCGCCACCGTCCCGGCCCACGGCACGGTCATGTACCGACTCTCCGGCGGGAGTTCGACGGCGGCCCGGCTGAACTCCGGGGTGCTCAACTCGGTCGGCGCGGGCAAGTGCCTGGACGTGCCCTGGCTGAACACCAACCCCGGGACCCAGGTGCAGAGTTACACCTGCAACGGCGGCGGCAACCAGGTCTGGACCCGGACCCCGGGCGGGCAGCTCACCGTCTACGGCGGCGGCAGCACGCTCTGCCTGGACGCCTGGGACAACCGGACCACGGCGGGCACCGTCGTACAGACCTGGAGCTGCAACGGCGGCGCCAACCAGCAGTGGCGGTTCAACGCGGACGGCACCGTGACCGGAGTGCAGTCCGGCCTCTGCCTCGACGTCACCGGCGGCAGCACCGCCGACGGCGCACTGGCCGAGCTGTGGCCGTGCAACGGCGGCAGCAACCAGCAGTGGGCGATGGGCTGACCGACCGTCGAAGGGGGGGAGGGGAGGGGGGGGGGGGGGGGGGGGGGGGGGGGGGGGGGGGGGGGGGGGGGGGGGGGGGGGGT
>NZ_JBNQTI010000051.1:0-35388 GCF_050325825.1 Kitasatospora sp. LaBMicrA B282 | reverse complement strand
TGGTGCTGGAAAAGGGGGGAACAACCGGTGGGTGGGGGGGTGTCTCCCCCCTCTTCCCTCTCCTGTCTCGGGGGGGGGGGGGGCGGCCGGCGCGGCGGCGACGGCGGAGGTGGAGATAGGAGTCGAACCTATGTGCACGGCGTTGCGAGCCGCTGCCTCGCCTCTCGGCCACTCCACCCGGTCCAGCTGCCCGCGGTTGCGGCAACTGCAGCGATCGTGTCCGATCGACCGGACACGCACCAAACCACCGAAGCCCCGATTCACTCCCCCGGCGGCATCCCGACCCCCGGTTCCCCCGAACGGCTCAGCCGATCACGGCGTCCCTTCCCCGCTCAGCCAACCCCGGATGCCGGCCAGTACGCGGGGCCCGTGTTCGGCGTCCACCTGGGCTGCCAGGTCCGCGACGGTGACTGCTACGAGGGCCTGGCGCCAGGCTGCTTCGGCGGCTGCCATGGTGCGGGCGATCGCGCACGGGGTGGTGCAGGCGGCGGGCGGGGCCGCGACCGGGCCGCGTTGGCGGATCTCGGTGCAGACGAAGGCCGGGCCGGGGCCCTCGACGGCCTCGACCACGTCCAGCACGGTGATCGAGGCGGGGTCGCGGGTCAGTGCATAGCCGCCGGACTTGCCCTGGACGGCGTGGATCAGGCCGGCCCGGGAGAGCGCCTGGAGCTGCTTGGCGAGGTAGCTGCCGGAGAGCTCGTGCAGGGCGGCCAGCCGGGCCGCGGGGACCGGCTCGCTGCTGGCGGTCAGCACCACGCAGCAGTGCAGCGCCCACTCCACCCCGGCTGACATCTTCACCGGCTCACCCTAACCCGGCACCGGGTCCCGGACCCTCCTTTACTCGGATACATGATGTCTGAGTATGATCCCGGACAGAAGATGTCCGAGTTTGCGGGAGGGCAAGCCATGAGGATCTCGGTGATCGGCGGAACGGGACGGATCGGCGCGCGGGTGGTGCCCCTGCTCGCGGCGGACGGCCACCAGGTGCGCTCGTGCAGCAGGTCCACCGGCGTGGACCTGCTGACCGGCGCGGGCCTGGCCGAGGCGCTGGCGGACGCCGAGGCGGTGGTCGACCTGACCCAGTCACCGACCGTCGACGAAGCTGCGGCACGGTTCTTCGAGACCGCCACCGGCAACCTGCTCGCAGCCGCCGGGCGGGCCGGCGTGGGCCACGCCGTGCTGCTCTCCATCGTGGGCGTGGACCTGGTGCCCGGCAGCGACTACTACCGGGCCAAGGTGCGCCAGGAGGAGCTGTTCCGGGCCGGGCCGGTCCCGTACTCGGTGCTGCGCGCCACCCAGTTCTTCGAGTTCGTCGAGGAGATCATGGCCTGGACCACCGAGGGCGGCACCGTCCGGCTCCCGGCCACCCCGCTGCAGCCCGTCGCCGCGGACGACGTCGCCCGCGCCGTCGCCGAACTCGCCACCGGCGCCCCGTTGAACGGCACCCTCGACCTCGCCGGCCCCCAGGTGCTGCCGCTGGACGAGCTCGGCCGGCTCGCCCTCGCCGCCCGCGGCGCCGACCGCACGGTCAGCACCGACCCCACCGCCGGCCCGTTCGCCCGCACCCCCGACGGCGCCCTGCTCGCGGGGCCCGGCGCCCGGATCGCGGCCACCCGCTACCGCGACTGGCTGGCCACGGCCTGACCGACGCTGCCTGACCAACGCCGCCTGACCGACGCCGGCGGCAGCAGCCTCCCTGGTCAGGCCTCCGCGTGGCTGCTGACGGAGTCCGCGAACTCCCGGGCGAGCGGGCTCAGCGCGTCCCACTGGCGCACCGCCCAACCGACCGGGAGCGGCGGCAGGGCGGGGATCGGGATCAGCCGCAGGGCCGGCAGGTCGGCCGCCCGCCAGCCGGGGAGGGCCGGCACGACGGCGTGGCCCAGGCCCAGTTCGGCCAGCAGGACGGCGCTGTCCCAGTCCGCCACGCTGGTGGTGGGCCCCTGGAGGTAGCCGAGTTCGCCGTCCAGCCGGGCCCGGGCGATCGAGTTCCCGGGCAGCCGGATCGGGTGGATCGCGGACAGGTCGGCCGGCTCGATCAGGGTCCGCTCGGCCAGCGGGTCCGCCGCGTGCACCGCGAGCACCCAGGGCAGCTCGATCACCGGGCGCTGCTCGATCCCGCGCACCGCGGCGCCGATGGTGACCCAGGCCAGGTCGGCCTCGCCCGCCGCGAGCGCGTCGAAGCAGCTGCGGCTGGACGACTCGGTGCGGAACTCCAGGTTGACGTCCGGGTGTTCGCGCCGGAAGCGGACCACGGCGCCGGTCATGAAGTGCCGCATCGTGGTGGCGCCGGTGGTGATCCGCACCGTGCCGCGGTCACCGGTGCGCAGGTCGCGCAGCTGGCGCAGCGCCAGGTCGAGCTGGCCCAGGCCCTGGACGGCCGCGCGGTGCAGGATCCGGCCGGCCTGGGTGGGCGCCACCCCGCGCGGGCGGCGCTCCAGCAGCGGCAGGCCCAGCTCGGTCTCCAGCCGGCGGACGTGCTGGCTGACCGCCGACTGGGTGCGCGACAACTCGCGCGCCACGGCGCTGAGGTTGCCGCTCTCGCAGGCGGCGACGAAGACGCGGAGATCGTCGAGGGTCACGGGCAGCACGGTAGCGCAGTGGCGAATCGGTGGGCCATAGCTCTGGCTTGGGAGTCTGGAAGGAAACCCGAGGATTGACTTGGATCTCCGCCCGCGGAACGATCGTGTCCGACCCGGACGGTGACCTGTCCGCCACAGCCGGGACAGCGGCGGCGATCCGGGCCCGGACGACGACCGCGGGCGGGCAGGCACCGACGGGTCGTCAACGGCCGCCGGCGGCCCACCGCCACGGCACGCGGCACAGCGTCGGGAGGCGGCGGAGATGACCGGGAGCGAAGCGGACCCGACCGCCGGCGCGGTGGCGCTGCTGCGCTCGCTGGGCGCGGCGCAGCTGACGCACCCCGGCGGCACGCTGCTCGCCCACCTGGTGCGGGTCCGCGACCGGTTGGCCGCCTGGGGCGCCCGCCCCGAACTGCAACTGGCCGGGCTCTGCCACGCCTGCTACGGCACCGACGGCTTCGCCGAGCAGTTGCTGACCCTCGATCGGCGGGCCGAGCTGGCCACGGTGATCGGCCCGGCGGCCGAGCGGCTGGTCTACGCGTACGGCGCCTGCGACCGCACGGTCGGCTACCCCGGACTGCCCTCCCCCACCGGCCGGTACCGCGACCGGTTCACCGGGGTCGAATCCGTGCCGACCCGGCAGCAGCGGCAGGACCTCGCCGAGTTGACGGTCGCCAACGAACTCGACGTGCTCGCCCACAGCGCGGAGCTGCGGGGGCGCTGGGGAGCGGCGCTGAGGCGGCTCTTCACCTCCTTCGACCCGCTGTTGAGCGAGCCGGCCCGACGAGCCGTCAAGGCAGCACTGGCCTGACCGCCGTGCGGGCCGCGCTGACCTGACCACCGTGGGAGCAACCGACCGGCGTCAGCCGCCCGCCGTCAGCCGACCGCTGCCGCCGCCTCGCGAGCCCGCAGCCGGCGCAGCATCCGGGCGTCCTGGAAGCCCACCGCGCGGGCGGCCGCCTCGCCGGTGGTCCCGCCGGCCAGCAGGTGTTCGGCGCGCTCCAGCCGCAGCTCCTGCTGGTAGCGCAGCGGGGTCAGCCCGGTGGCGGCGGTGAACCGGCGGGTCAGGGTGCGCTCGCTGACCCCGACCGCGGCGGCCAGCTCGCCGAGCGCCAGCCGGTCGGTGAAGCGCGCGTCGATCAGGTCCTGGGCCCGGTGCACCGCCTCGACCACGTGCCCCCGGTGCCGGAGCAGCGCGCTGGCCTGCTGCTCGTCGCCGTTGCGCCGGACGTAGACCACCATGGCGCGGGCCACCCGGGCGGCCTCGGCGGGCCCGTGCCGGACCGCGACCAGGTGCAGCGCCAGGTCGATGCCGCTGGCGATGCCGGCCGAGGTGACCACCCGCCCGTCCACCACGTAGAGCACGTCGCGCACCACCTGGGCCCGCGGGTAGCGGCGGGCCAACTGCTCCTGCACCTCGTGGTGGGTGGTGCAGCGCCGCCCGTCCAGCAGCCCGGCCCGGCCGAGCGCGTCCGCACCGCCGCAGATGCTGGCCACCGTGCCGCCCCGGGTGTGGTGGTCGGTCAGCCGGGCCAGGGTCTGCGGGCGCAGCGGACCGGGCGTGCGCAGCGGCGACTGCCAGCCCGGGACCACCACCAGGTCCGCCGCGGTCAGCGCGGGCCAGTCCGGCTCCGCTCGCAGCACGAGGCCCTGCGCGGAGCGCACGCTGTCCGTCTCGGCGACGTAGTGGATCTCGTACGGGTGGCCGAACTCGCCCGCCGAGAAGAAGACCTGCGCCGGGCCGGCGAGGTCCAGCAGGTGCACGTCCGGAGCGAGCAGGAAGACGACCTTGGGCATGGCAGCACCGTACGACGTGGCGGGACGGGGATCAGGCCGGGACCGGCGCCTGCTGCGGCCGGGTGCGCTCCGCCCAGCCGGCCAGCGGCGGGGCCAGCAGGCCGAGCAGGGCGAAGAAGGCGCCGAGCAGCAGCCAGCCGCGCTGGCCCAGGCCCAGGCAGACCGAGGTGAGCAGGGCCGGCGCGACCGCCTGCCCGGTGTCGAAGCCGAGGCCGAGCAGTCCCTGGTACTGACCCTGCGCGTGGTCGGGGGCCAGCCCGAAGCCGAGCGCGAAGCTGGCCGAGGACTGGCACACCTCCCCCAGACTGTGCGCCACCATGGCCGGCAGCACCAGCGCCACCGCCGCCCAGGGCGGCAGGTCGGCGGTCAGCGCCATCAGCGGGCAGCTGACCAGGAAGAGCAGGCCGGCCCGGCGCATCGCCTGCCCGCCCTCGCCCGGTGAGTTCACCCGGGAGCCGATCGGGATCTGGAAGAGCACGCAGCAGGCCGAGTTGAGCGCGGAGACGGCCGCGACCGTCCAGCGCGGCGCCGCGGTGTGCTGGGCCAGCCAGATCGGCAGCAGCAGCGCGGCCACCTGGTACTGCAACCCCATCGCGCCGTCCAGCGCGGCGACCAGCGCGAACGGCCGGTCGCGCAGCGCCACCCAGCGGCCGGTGCGGGTCGGTGCGGGCACCGCCGGGTAGGCCGGCACCCGGAGCAGCAGCAGGCCGCAGCCGACGTAGCTGGCGGCGTTCAGCAGGATCAGCGCGGTGTAGGCGGCCCGGGTGTCGAGTTCCACGGCGGTTGCCGCGCCGAAGGTGCCGAGAACCACGCCGAGGTTGGTGAAGGTGCGCAGCCGGGCCCGGAACGCCGCCGGCCGCTCGCCGCCGACCCGGACGATCAGCGCACCGCGGGCGGCGTTGTTGGCGGAGAGCGCGAGCAGGTCGAGGGTGGCGACCGCGGTGAACTCCACCGTGTTGCGGACGAAGAGGAAGGCCAGCATGCTCGTGGTCTGCGCGGCCAGGGTCAGCAGCACCACCGCGCGCGGGCCGCGCCGGTCGGCCAGCGCGCCGGCCGGCACCCCGGCGACCAGGCCGATCAGCCCGGCGACGGTCAGCCCCAGCCCGAGCCGCCCGGCCGGCAGGTGCACGACCCGGGTGAAGTAGAGCACCGAGGCGGTGTTGAAGAGCCCGTTGCCGACCCGGTTGACGAAACTCGACAGCACCATGGCCCGTTGCGGCCCGCGGGCCGGCAGCGCCCGGAGAAGCGAGCGGACCGGGGGACGCGCGGATATCCGTTCGAACATGGCGGTCAGCGTACTGACCACCCCTCAGCCGGCAGCCACCGCGCCCACCGGACCCGCGCTCCGACCGGGATCGCCACGTGCACCGGGCACGAGCACCGGCCCGAGCGGGCCCACGGGAGGTATTCCAGCCCGGTTCCGGCCTGGTTCCGGCCCGGTTCCGGCCCTGCTCCAGCAGGTCGGAGCGGTTCGGACAGTGGTCGACCGGGTTCCGGCCAAGCTGGCGGAGAGCCGCTGCGCGCCGGGCCGCGGCGGCCCACCCTGGACTGGTTGCGTCCCCCGGCAGGCGGTGGGCGCGGCGCGCCGGTCGCGGGCTCCCCGGCCACGGCCTGACGCCGGACCGACTGTCGACCAGGGGTGGGCCATGATTTCCGTCAGCGCGTCGGTGTTCCTCGCGGCGATCATCCTGGTCCGGCTGCGCCGCCGCACCGAGGCGCGCAGCCGGGCCGACGAGCAACTGACGGTGCTCAGCGGCATCGTGCTCGGCGTGCTGATCGCGGGGACGCCGTGGGGGCGGGCGATCCTGGAGATGGTCGGGGTGCTGACCCACGCGACCCACTGAGATCCACCGAGACCCACTGGGACCCCGGGGAACCCCCCGCCCACGCCCACGCCCGTCGACCGCACGATCCGGTCAGCCGGCCACGGCTTCCTTCTCCAGCTCCGCCACGGTGGCGATCCGGGCGAAGCGGCCGGCCAGCGCGTACTCGGTGCGGGCGATGATCTCCGCGGTGCCCAGCGTCCGGGGGTCGGCGAGGACCTCGGCGAGCGGCCGGCCGGCGGGGGCGTCGCGGTACTCGATCGGGTGGGTGGCGGTCGCGTCGATGACGAAGACCACCGGGTAGCCGAGGTCGGAGCCGACCCGGGTGGTGGTCTCGCAGCACTGCTCGGTGCGGATGCCGCAGACCACCAGCTCCCGCACCCCATGCCGGATGAGCAGCTGCTCCAGGTTGGTGGTGGTGAAGGCGTTGTGCGAGGTCTTGGTCAGGACCGGCTCGCCGGGCTGCGGGTCGAGGCCGTCGATCGGCCGGACGTGGCCGGAGGCGGGGTCGAACGGCGTGTCGCTGCCGGGTTCGGCGTGCAGGATCCAGACCACCAGGTCGCCCTTGGCGCGGGCGACGGTGACCAGGCGGTTCACCTGGCCGACGATCTCCGGCTCGGAGACGGCCGGCCAGTTCGGCAGCTGCCGGAAGGACTCCTGGACATCGATGACGATCAGTGCGCTGCGGTGCTCGGTGGTTGCCATGCACATCATCCTGGCGGCTCGGCGCCGCCGGCCGAAGGCCCGATCAGGCCCGCTTCCGGAACGATCCGGTCAGCGCGGATCTGGCCGGTCCAGGTTCCAGTGCCGGACCACCTGGCTGACCCACCGGTACTCCTCCGCACTCCCCGTGCGGATCAGCGCGAACCGGCTGATGGTCCGCTGCCCGCCCTCGGCGTCGCCGTAGAGCAGGTCGATGTTGATCCGCTCCCCGTTCTTGATCGGCTCCAGCAGTGCGAGGTGGTCGGGGTCCTCGGCGTCGCGCAGCGCGGCCATCCAGAAGCTGGTGTCGCCGGGGGCCACGTAGAGGTCGCGGGCGTGCCGGCGGAAGTCGGCCGGGTCGGGGTGGGTGGGGTCCCGGTAGGTGTGCACCGGGGTGAACCGCCAGCCGTGGATCACGGCGAGGCCCGGGCCGACGTTGCGGATCGAGGCGGCGAGGTAGAGGTTGCCCTCACTGTGGCCGAGGTAGCCCGCGCTGCCGGCGAGGTGGGCCCGGTGGCCGTCCTGCCAGATCAGCTTCTGGTGCGGCGCCTCCTGCCGCGAGTTGATCAGCAGTGGCCGCAGCGAGGCCAGCACCGCCCGCTCGGCCGACTGCGCGGCGCGGTCGGCCGAGCGGATCGAGGCGAACGAGGCGCCGGCCAGCACCAGGGTGCCGCCGGCGGTGGCCAGCGCCGAGATCACGTCCCAGTCAGCCACTCGTCACCGCCGACTCCTCTGATGATCCGACCGCAGGCTCCGCGCACATGGCGGGTAGCCTAGGGCACCGCCGCGCCGCCTCGAACAGGCGTCCGAGGAGCGGACTCCGTCAGAACATCGCCCCGTTGGCGCGCACGGTCTGCCCCGAGACCCAGCCGGCCTCCTCGCCGACCAGCCAGCCGACCACCGGCGCGATGTCCTCCGGTCGGCCGAGCCGGCCGCGCGGGCTGTGGTCGGCGGCCGCGGCCATGGACTCCGGGGTCTCGGCAGCCCGGTAGAAGGAGTCGTCGATCGGGCCGGGCGCCACCGCGTTGACCGTGATCCCGCGGGCGCCGAGCTCCTTGGCCGCCGCCAGCACCATCCGCTCCACCGCCGCCTTGCTGCCCGAGTAGAGGCCGTAACTGCCGGTCATCACCGAGGTCAGGGTGGTGGAGAGGATCACGTACCGGCCGTTGTCGGCCAGGTGGCGGGCGGCGGCGCGCAGCGAGAGGAAGGCGCTGCGGGTGTTCAGGTCGATCATGCGGTCGAAGTCCGCGTCGGTGGTCTCGGCGATCGGCTTCTTCAGCACCATCCCGGGGGTGTGCACCACGATGTCCAGCCGGCCGTGCCGGGCCACCACACCGGTGAACAGCTCCTCGACCTCGGCCGAGACGGCCGCGTCGGAGCGGACCGCCTCCGCCGTGACCTCGTGCTTGCGCAGCGCCTGGACGGTCTGCTCGGCGGCCGCGGCGTCGTTGGCGTAGCTGATCACCACGGTGGCGCCGCGGGCGGCGAGCAGCTCGGCGAAGGCCGCGCCCTGGTTGCGGCTGCCGCCGAGCACCAGCGCGGTCCGGCCGGCGAGGTCGCGGGGCCGGGTTGTCTCGGACATGACTGTTCCCCCTGTGGTCTGTGGTGTCTGCGGCGCTCTGCCGTGCGCACAGCTCCGGTACGCGCCGTGGCACGCGGCCCAGTTGACGAACTGATGATTAGTCAGCCAGGCGCGGCACAGCATAACCGGCGATCCGCGCGGCACAACCCCCGGTCGGCGATCCCGGCCGCACCGCGCACCCGGTGCCCGGCACCCGGCTTCGGGTAGCCTGGCGGGGACTCAACACGACCCCGGTGCAGCTCAGCCGGGGGACAGCGGACGGGGGCGCGAGTCATGGAGACGACCGAACAACGACGGGAACTCGCGGCCTTCCTGCGCAGCCGCCGGGCCAGGATCAGCCCCGAGGCGGCCGGGGTGGCCTACCCGACCGGGCGGCGCCGCACCCCGGGGCTGCGCCGCGAGGAGCTGGCGGCGCTGGCCGGGGTCAGTGCCAGCTGGTACACCTGGCTGGAGCAGGGGCGCCGGATCAAGGTCTCGCGCCAGGTGCTGGGCAGCCTGGCCCAGGTGCTCAAGCTGGACGACGTCGAGACGCAGCACCTGTTCCGGCTGGCCGGCGAGGTGCCGCCGACCGGGTCCCGGCCGGCCGGGCGGGAGGAGATCTCCGCCCAGTACCTGGCCTTCCTGGACCAGTTGGACCCGCTGCCGGCCTGCATCACCAACCACCGCTTCGACGTGCTGGCCTGGAACGCGGGCTACTGCGCGCTGCTGCCGGGCTTCGCCGAGCTGGCGCCGGACCGCCGCAACAACCTGCTGATCACCTTCGACGCCGGCTTCCGCGGCCTGTACCCGGACTGGGCGCAGGCCGCCGAGCAGGTCGTGGCGCTGTTCCGCGGGCAGTCGGCCGACCAGCTGGCCCGCCCGGAGTACGCCGAGCTGGTCGAGCGACTGGCCGCGGAGAGCGAGGAGTTCCGCGCGCTGTGGGAGCGGATGGACCTGGTGACGGCCGGGCCGTCCTCGCACCGGTTCCGGCACCCGGTCCTCGGCTCGCTCGAACTCGGCTACGTCAAGCTGCGGTTGGCCGACGCCGACGCCACCCTGATCGCCTACCAGCCGCTGGGGGACGACCGGGTGACCGAGCGGTTCGGCGAGTTGGTGGCCGCCGCCCGGCAGCGGCCGTGACCGACTGCGGCGGCCGGGGCCGGTGAGGCCGCCCCGGCCGCGGTAAGCGGTCAGCGGCAGTAGCCGCCGCCGTCAGAGGCTGCTGCCGCCGTCCACGAAGCTCAGCGCGCCGGTGGTGAAGGTGTTCTCCAGCAGCTGCAGCACGCTCTGCGCGACGTCGTCCGGCGTGCCGATCCGGCCGAGCGGGGTGTTGGCGGCGGTCTGCGCGAACAGGCCGGCCTTGGCCTCGGCCGGCACGAAGTCCCACAGCGGGGTGTCGATCAGGCCGGCCACCACCACGTTGACCCGGACCGGCGCCAACTCGACGGCCAGCGAGCGCCCGAGGCCACCGATGCCGGTGTTGGCGGCGGCCGTGGCGCTCAGGTCCGCGTAGGGCTTGAAACCCCCGCTGCCGGCGAGCAGCACGATCGAGCCGGTCGGCGCCAGCTTGCGGCCGGCGTGCCGGACGCAGAGCAGCTGGCCGATGATCTTGGTCTCCAACGAGCGGCGGACCGCCTCCAGCGGCACCTCGTAGACCGAGCCGGGCGCCATGTCGCCTGGGCAGATCACCAGGTGGTCGATGGTGTCGAGGTCCGCGAAGAAGGCGCGCACGCTCTCCTCGTCGGTGACGTCGACGACGCCGGTGGTGATGCCGGCGATCTCCTTGGCCGTGTCGGCGAGCTTCTCCTCGGAGCGCGAGCCGACCACGACCCGGGCGCCGGCCTCGGCGGCCTGGCGGGCCACCGCCCGGCCGATGCCGGAGCTGCCACCGACAACGACGACGCGGGTGTCGGACAGGGTGCTTGAAGCCATGGGTCATCTCCTGGATCGGGTGCTGCCGAGATCGTCGGGTTCGGCCCTGGGCAGCAGTGCCGGACCCGCTCGCAGATGACGATCGCAGCTGGGCGAAGCGGTAGGCAGACCCGGTTTTATCCTAGGTAGTTCACCACCAGGCAAGCCGCTCACCTGCGAAGACGCCTGCAAGTGGGCCAGAAGCCGGGTTTAAGACGGACCCTCCACGATGCTTCTGTCCGTGCCGCTCCGGAACCGCCGGAGCGACCCCGGCCTGTCCGACGGGGATCGTCGACCAGGTCCCGGCGCACGGTCCTCACGAGAAGGACGACGATGCGAACTCTCCCGGGCAAGCGTGCACTCGGCGTGACGGCGGCCCTCGGCCTGGCCCTGGCCGCGGCGGTGGTGGCCGCCCCGGCCGACGCCGACGGCAGCAGCACCGGCACCACCGCCTCCACCGGCTGTGTGGCGCTGGACCAACTCACCTCCCAGCAGGTGACGTTCGACTACCACGACCTGCCGCCGGCCGGTACCAGCGTCGGCGACTACGCGACCTTCCACGACAACGTGCTGGACGCCAACGGCGCCGTGATCGGCACCCGGGACGGCACGGCGACCATCGCCTGGGCCGACCCGAGCACCGGCCACCTGATCGCGGTCTACGACGCCACCTTCACCTTCGGCGACGGCAGCGTGGAGTCGGCCGGCACCATCGACACGGTGGCCGCCAACAGCGGCACCCCGACCACGATCTCCGGCTTCGGCCTGAGCGGGCGCTACCTGGGCCTGACCGGCACCGTGACCAACCAGAAGACCTCCCCGACCGTGGACTCCGTGCACGTCGACCTCTGCTGACGACCGGCTCACCGCACCCGCGGACCGGCTCACCGCACCCGCGGTACCCCGGGCGGAGCCGCCCCGGCACCCATCCGGCTCCGCCCGCCCCCTCCCCAGCATGGCCCCCAGCAGAAAGGCCGCCGTGCCGCCCATGACGAGCGACATCTCCTTCCGACGGACCGTCGACCGCGCCCTCGTGCACCGCTACGCGGTCAGCGAGGTGTTCATCACGGACCTGGTCGAGGCCGGGCCGGACCGCGCCCTGATCGGCGCCCAACTCCCCCTGTCCCACTCCTACTTCCTCGACTCGTCGGACGACCGCTCCGGCTACGGGGCGACCCTGCTGACCGAGTGCGCCCGGCAGGCCTGCACCTACCTCGCGCACACCCGGTACGACGTGCCGCTCGGCTGGAGCTTCCTGATGTCCGAGATGTCGGTGCAGCTCACCGGCGACCACGCGCTGCGGGTGAGCGACCGGCCGGCCGAACTGACCATGGCCGCGCAGACCCGGACCGAGCTGCGGGACGGACGCCTGCGCACCCTGTGGGCGGACCTCGAACTGCTGGTCGACGGCGCCCCCGCCGGCCGGATCACCGGCGAGGGCCGCTACCTGACCCGCGAGGAGTACGAGTTCCTGCGGCTGGGCCCGCGCACCGGCGCGGTGCCGCTCTCCTCCGCGCTCCCGGTCCGGCCCGAGGGCGTCCCGGTGCCGCCCGCCCTGGTCGGGCGCCGCGACCCGCGCAACGTGCTGCTGGTGGACGCCCGCCGGATCGGCCACGCGCTGGAGGCCCGGCTCGGCGTGCCCGGCAACCACCCGACCATCTTCGACCACCCGCTGGACCACTACCCCGGGATGGCGCTGATCGAGGCCGCCGGGCAGGCGGCCCTGCTCGCGCTCGCCCTGGAGCACCCGGGCGGCGGCTGGGACACCGTGCTGGACCTGCGGGCCACCTTCAGCCGGTTCGCCGAACTGGACGCCGACATCTCGGTGCGGGCCCGAGCCGAGCAGCAGGCGGACGGCTCGGCGAGCGCCGCGGTCGGCTTCCGGCAGGGCGGCGAGACGCTGGCCGAGTTCCGGCTCCTGGTCGCGAGGTCCGGCTCGTGACCGGCGCCACCGACCCGGCGCACCGGCTCGCGGTCTGGAGCGACTTCGGCGGCGTGCTGACGCCCTCGGCCGCCGAGTCCACCCGGGCGTTCGGCGAGCGGATCGGGGTGCGCCCCGAGGTGCTGCGCCGGGCGGTCGGCACGGTCACCGCGCGCTACGGGGTGAGCGATCCGATGGAGCCGCTCGACACCCCGCTGGTCGACGAGGCCACGTGGACCCGCCAGTTGGAGCAGGTGCTCGCCGAGGAGCACGGCCTGCCGGTGCGGATCGGGGACTTCGGCAGCCACTGGTTCGCCGACCGCGCGGTCAACGAGCCCTGGCTGGCCGCCCTGCGCGGCCTGCGGTCCCGCGGCGTCTTCGTCGGCCTGCTCTCCAACATGGTGCCCAGCTGGGAGCGACACTGGCGGGCGATGGTGCCGGCCGAGGAGCTCTTCGACCAGGTGGTGGTCTCCCACCAGGTGGGCTGCCGCAAGCCGGACCGCCGGATCTTCGAACTGGCCGCCTCGCTCGCCGGGCGGCCGCCGGAGCACTGCGTCCTGGTCGACGACCTGGCCGCGAACTGTGCCGGAGCCCGGGCCGCGGGCTGGCACGCGATCGAGTTCAGCGACGCCGGCAGTGCGCTCGACCGGCTCACCACCTGGCTCGACCAACCAGGGCCGGCGGGCGCCGCGAGCACCCCCGTCCCCCACGCATCAGCCACCCCGTCCCTCACCACCGCCGTCCACACGGCCGGAAGGAATCCGTCATGAGTGACCGCACCGACACCCCCGAGCAGTTCGTCCTCGAGGTGCTGGCCGACAAGTTCGGCGTGCCGCAGGAGCAGCTGGCGCCGGACGCCACCCTGAAGAGCCTGGGCCTGGACTCGCTGGGCGGCGTCGAGCTCAGCCTGGCGATCAAGAAGCGTTACGGCGTGGCCTTCGTGGCCGGCGAGCTCCGGGTGGACTTCACCGTCGCCGACATCGCGCAGCTGACCACCGAGAAGCTGGCCGCGGCCGCGGGCGGCGCCGCGTGAACCGCCCCCGCCCGAGCAAGCGGCTGGCCTTCGCCGACGTGGTGGTGACCGGCCTGGGCGCCGTATCGGCCGCCGGCGCCGGCGTGGCCCGGAACTGGGCGGCGGTGCTGGCCGGGGTCTCGCTCGCGCAGCGGGACCCGGCGCTCGCCGACGTCCCGTCCGACCTGACCTGCCGACTGCCGGACTCCGTCGACCTGGCGGCCGAGATCGGCGCGCAGGAGATGCGCCGCACCGACCGCACCACCCAGCTCGGGGTGCTGGCGGCCCGTGAGGCGGTGGCCGACGCCGGCTTGGACCCCCGGCTCTGGGACGGCGCCCGGGTCGGGATCGTGATGGGCACCTCCTCCGGCGGCGCCACCTCCTACGAGGAGGAGTACTTCCGCTACGCCGAGGACGGTCCCGAGTGGATCTCCCCGCTGTTCGGCATCAGCGCGCCGATGGGCCTGCTGGCCGGCTACCTGGCCATGGTGCTCGGCTCGTTCGGGCCCAACATGGTGGTGACCACGGCCTGCGCGGCCGGGCCCACCGCGATCGGCACCGGCCGCCAGCTGCTGCGCGCGGACATGTGCGACATCGTGCTGGTCGGCGGCGCCGAGGCCCCGCTGACCCGGATGTCGCTCGGCAGCCTCTACCAGATGGGCGCGATGTCCACCCGGCTGGACGCCCCCGAGCGGGCCTGCCGCCCCTTCGACGCGGCCCGGGACGGCATGGTGCCCGCCGAGGGCGCGGCCGTGCTGGTGCTGGAGCGGGCCGCCGACTGCGTGGCCCGCGGCGGCCGGGCCCGGGCGCTGGTGGCCGGCTACGGCGCCTCGGCCGACGGCTTCCACCTGTCCGCGCCGGACCCCGCCGGGACCGGCGCGGAGCGGGCGATCCGGATGGCGCTGGCCGACGCCGACCTCACCACCGGCGACATCCAGCACGTCAACGCGCACGGCTCGTCGACCCCGCTGAACGACCTGACCGAGGGCCGGCTGATCTCCCGGCTCTACGAGTCGGGTCCGGCGGTCACCTCGACCAAGGGCGTGCTCGGCCACGCGCTCGGCGCGGCCGGGGCGCTGGAGGCCGTGCACACCGTGCTCGCGCTGGAGCAGGGCCTGGTGCCGCCGACCGCCAACCTGGACGAACTCGACAAGGAACTGGACATCGACGTGGTCGCCGGGCGCCCGCGCGAGCTGCCGCTGCAGGCGGCGATGACCCACTCCTTCGGCTTCGGCGGCCAGAACGCCGTGGTCGCCTTCACCCGCGTCTGACCCCCGCCCGGGCCGTTGCCGCCCGGTGCCCCGCAGATCCGTCCGACATCCCCGGCCGCGCCCCGCGCCGGCCACCGCCCGGTTCGCCGCCCTCCGGCGAACCGGCCCGATCCCGAGGTGAGTTGTGGCAGAAGAGACCGAAGTCCTGGTAGTGGGCGCCGGCCCGACCGGCCTGACCCTGGCCGCCGGCCTGCTGCTGCGCGGCATCCGGGTCCGGGTGATCGACCAGGCGGAGCGCGCCGATCCGCACTCGAAGGCGGTCATCCTGTGGCCGCGGGCCCTGGAGGCGATGGCCGCACTCGGCGTCGGCGAGGAGGTGTTCGAGCGCGGCGTGAAGGTGGTGGCGTCCAGCTACTACACCGGCGACCAGCTGCTCGGCCGGCTGGCGATGCGCCCGCTGACCGGCACCCGGTTCCCGATGGCGGTGTCGCTGCCGCAGAACAGCACCGAGCGGCTGCTCCGCGAGGCCGTCGAACGCCTCGGCGGGACGGTCGAGTTCGACGCGAAGCTGACCGGCCTGACCCAGGACGAGGACGGCGCGGTGGCCACCCTCGCGGACGGCCGGACCATCCGGGCCGCCTGGGTGGCGGGCTGCGACGGCGCGCACAGCACGGTCCGCGAGCAGACCGGCGTCGCCTTCGAGGGCGGCACCTACCCGCAGACCTTCGTACTGGTGGACGGCGAGTACGACACCGACTACGTGCACAACGAGTCGTACTACGTCCTGCACAAGGCCGGCGTCATCGTGGTGCTGGGCCTGCCCGACGGGCTGTACCGGGTGTTCTGCAGCGTGCCGCCGGGCCGCAACGTCGAGGACGCCGAGGCGACGGTGCGCGAGATGGTGGCCGAGCACTCGCCGCGCAAGCTGGAGCAGGTGCGCTCGACCGGCAGCGGGATCTTCCGGGTGCACCGCAAGCAGGCCCAGCAGCTGCGGATCGGCCGGGTGCTGCTGGCCGGCGACGCCGCCCACATCCACAGCCCGGCCGGCGGCCTCGGCCTCAACACCGGGGTCGAGGACGCCCACTCGCTGGCCTGGCGGCTCGCCGGGATCCTGCGCGGCACCGCCACCGAGGCCGAGCTGGACGACTGGGAGACCGAGCGGCTGCACGTCGCCAAGCAGGTCATCGCCGACACCGACCGGCAGACCCAGATGTGGATGCTGCAGGGCTGGCAGCGCACCGCCCGGGACGTGGCGATCGACGTGGGCCTGCGCAGCGGTCTGATCGAGCGCTTCCTGCCGCGCCGGATGTCGCAGCTCGACCTGGTGCTGCCGGCCCGGGACGCGGCCCTCGGCCGGCCGCGGCTCGCCCTGCCGGGCGCCGGGCCGCTGCGCCCCGGCGCCCGGATCCCCGACGTGCCGCTGGACGGCGAGCGCCACCTGCACGACCTGTTCACCGCCGGCGGGCACCTGCTGCTGGTGGTCAGTGCCGACCCGGCGCCGCTGGTGGCCGCGCTCGGGCTGACCGAGCGGCCCGATCCGCGCACCCTGCAGCTGGTGGTGCTCTCCGACCGCCCCGACTACCAGGGCAAGGTCGGCGAGCTGGTCCGCGACCGGACCGGGCTGCTGAAGCAAGCGTTGCGGGTGCCGCCGGAGGCCGTCTGCCTGATCCGCCCGGACGGCGTGATCGCCACCATGACCACCCCCGGCGACCCGGTGGGCCGCAGCCGGCTGCGGGCCCGGCTGGCCACCCTGGTCCCCGCCACCGCCAAGGCCGCACTCGCGCGCCGCAACGCACCGGAGAGGAAGGGCCGATGACCGCGCACGCACTGCCCCGCGTCACCCTCGGCCAGGGCCTGGAGGTCTCCGCCCTGGGCCTGGGCACCATGGGAATGGCCGAGTTCTACGGCCCCTCGGACGAGCGCGAGTCGGTGCTGACGATCCGTCAGGCGATCGAGTCGGGCGTCGACTTCATCGACACCGCGTACATGTACGGCGGCGGCCGCAGCGAGGCGATCGTCGGCCGGGCCCTGGCGGAGGTGGATCGCGACCGGGTGGTGCTCGCCACCAAGTGCGGGCTGATCCGCACCGCCGACAACGTCAGGATCGACGGGCGGCCCGAGCACATCCGCCGGGCCATCGACGAGAGCCTGGCCCGCCTCGGCACCGACCACGTCGACCTGTACTACCTGCACCGGGTCGACCCCGAGGTGCCGGTGGAGGAGTCGATCGGTGCGATGGCCGAGCAGGTGACGGCCGGCAAGGTGCGCCTGCTGGGCATCTCCGAGGCCAACGCGCAGACCCTGCGCCGGGCGCACGCCACCCACCCGATGGCCGCGCTGCAGTCCGAGTACTCGCTCTGCACCCGCGAGCCCGAGCGGGAACTGCTGCCGGCCTGCCGGGAGCTGGGCATCGGCTTCGTGGCCTGGGGCCCGCTCGGGCGCGGCCTGCTGACCGGCACCGTGCGGCGGGCCGAGTTCGGCGCCGACGACGTGCGCAGCATCCTGCCCAGGTTCGGCGCCGACAGCCTGGCCGCCAACCTCGCCCTGGTCGACCGGGTCGCCGAGCTGGCCCGGGAACTCGACTGCACCCCGGCCCAGTTGGCGCTCGCCTTCGACATCGCCCGCGGGACGGTGCCGATCCAGGGCGCGATGGACCGCGCGCAGCTCGCCGAGAACCTGCGGGCCGCCGAACTGACCCTGGACGCCGAGGTGCTGGCCCGGCTGGACGCGATCGTGCCGGTCGGCGCCTTCGACGGCGCCCGCTTCCACGCCCCGATGCTCGCCGCGGTGGAGAAGTGAGCACCCGGCCGAAGGTCTTCGGCTTCCCCGGCCAGGGCGCCCAGGCCGCCGGCATGGGCGCGGAGCTCTTCGACCGGTTCCCGGCCCTGACCGCCGAGGCCGACGCGCTGCTCGGCTACTCGATCGCGGCGCTCTGCCGGGACAACCCGGACGGTGCGCTGCTGCGCACCGAGTACGCCCAGCCCGCGCTGTACACGGTGGAGGCGCTGGCGCTGCTCGCCCACCGCGAGCAGGACCCGGTGCCGGCCGACTACCTGGCCGGCCACAGCCTGGGCGAGTACACCGCGCTCTTCGCGGCCGGGGTCTTCGACTTCGGCACCGGGCTGCGCCTGGTGCAGCGCCGCGGCGAGCTGATGGGCCGGGCCGGCGGGGGTTCGATGGCCGCGGTGCTGGGGCTGGAGCTGCCCGCGGTGCGGGAGCTGCTGGACCGCTTCGGGCTGACCGAGCTGGACGTCGCGCTGCACAACGCGCCCGGGCAGATCGCCCTGGCCGGGCCGGTCGCCGAGATCGACCGGCTGGTCGAGGCGGCCGCCGAGGCCGAGGTGCGGTGCATCCGGCTCAACGTCAGCGGGCCCTTCCACTCCCGCCACATGCGGGCGGCGGCCGAGGAGTTCGCGGACTTCCTGGCCGGCTTCGAGCTCGCCGAACCGCGGGTGCCGGTGCTCGCCAACGCCACCGCGCGCCCGCACCGGGCCGGGGAGGTGGCCGACGCGCTGGTGCGCCAGATCACCCAGCCGGTGCTCTGGGAGCAGAGCGTGCGCCACCTGATCGAGCTCGCCGCGCCCGCGGACGGCTTCGACTTCGTCGAACTCGGCCCCGGGCGCACCCTGACCGGCATGGTCGACCGGATCCGCCGGGCCGCCGTCCCCGCCCGGGCCGCCTGACCGGGCCCCGCACCGGGTCGCCTGACAGGCCCCCGCACCGGGCCTGTTGACGACAGGCCCCACCAGCCCCACGCACGGCCGGCCGGCGGCCGCGCTCCGGACGGACTCCACCGCCCGGACCGCGGCCGCCCCCGCCCCGGCCGCTTCGACGACTCCTCAGATCTACTGCCCAGGAGACTTCCAGTGACGCACGATCCGACCCAGCTCCTCGCCGTCGTCGGCATGGCCGGACGCTTTCCCGCCGCCCCCGACACCGACTCGTTCTGGCGGCTGATGATGGACCGGGGCGACGCGATCCGCCCGGTACCGGCGGACCGCTGGGACGCCGGCGCGCAGCTCGACCCCGAGTACCAGGTCCAGGCCGTCGGCGGCTTCCTCGACGGCGTACAGGACTTCGACGCGACCTTCTTCGGCATCTCGCCGCGCGAGGCCGTGGCCATCGACCCCCAGCACCGGCTGATGCTGGAGGCGGTCTGGCGGGCCCTGGAGGACGGCGGCCTGCGCGCCGCCGACCTGGCCGGCAGCCGCACCGGCGTCTACGTCGGCGCCAGCTGGCACGACTACGAGACGCTGCGCAAGGAGCGCGGCGCGGGCCACACCCAGCACAGCGCGTTCGGCAACGCGCTGGACGTGATCGCCGCCCGGGTCTCCTACTTCCTGGGCGTGACCGGCCCCAGCCTGACCGTGGAGACCGGC
Source organism: Kitasatospora sp. LaBMicrA B282 (assembly GCF_050325825.1). Taxonomy (NCBI): domain Bacteria; kingdom Bacillati; phylum Actinomycetota; class Actinomycetes; order Kitasatosporales; family Streptomycetaceae; genus Kitasatospora; species Kitasatospora sp. LaBMicrA B282. The sequence continues at coordinate 16,492 of NZ_JBNQTI010000051.1, read as the reverse complement.
TGCTCCTCCTCCCTGGTCGCCCTGCACCTGGCCGGCCAGGCGCTGCGCTCCGGCGAGATCGAGGCCGCGGTGGTCGGCGGTGTCAACCTGATCCTGGCCCCCGACGTGTCGATCGGCCTGACCCACTTCGGCGGCCTCTCGCCGACCGGGCGCTGCCAGGCCTTCGCCGCCACCGCCGACGGCTTCGTGCGCGGCGAGGGCGTCGCGGCGCTCTGCCTGAAGACCCTGGAGCGCGCGCTGGCCGACGGCGACCGGATCCGCGGCGTCATCGTGCGCACCGCGGTCAACAACGACGGCGGCGGCGAGAGCCTGGTCACCCCCAACCCGGCCGGCCAGGAGGACCTGCTGCGCAGCGCCTACGGCGAGCTGGGCGTCCCGCTGGAGAAGCTCTCCTACATCGAGGCGCACGGCACCGGCACCGGCCGCGGCGACCCGATCGAGACCGGCGCGATCGGCCGCGCGGTGGCGCAGCTGCGCGACCGGGCCGCAGGTCCCCTGCCGATCGGCTCGGTGAAGACCAACATCGGCCACCTGGAGCCGGCCGCCGGGCTGGCCGGCCTGGTCAAGGTGCTGCTCGCGCTGGAGCACCGGACGGTGCCGCCGAGCCTGCACAGCGCCGAGCTGAACCCGGAGATCCCGTTCGAGGAGCTCAACCTGACGGTGGTCCGCGAGCCGCTGGAGCTGCCCGCCGACGGTGACCTCTACATGGGCGTCAACTCCTTCGGCTGGGGCGGCACCAACGCCCACGTGGTGGCGATGAGCGCACCGGCCGGGCCCACCGGGGTCGCGGCCGACGCGGTCACGGACGACGGGGCCGCGACCGAGGACGGCCCCGCGCTGCTGGTGCTCTCCGCGCAGAACGAGGCGGCGCTGGCCCGCCGGGCCGCCGACCTCGGCGCAGCCCTGACCGCGGACCTCGGCGGCGCCCCGACCGGGCACCGGGCACCGCTGGCCGCGCTGGCCGGCACCCTGGGCGCCGGCCGCGACCACTTCGCCGCCCGGCTGGCCCTGGTCGCCGAGCACCCGGGCAGCGCCGCCGAGCAGTTGGCCGCCTTCGTGGCCGACCCGGCCGAACCGGTGGACGGCCTGGTCAGCGGACGCGCCTCGGCGCGCGGCCGGACCGCGTTCGTCTTCCCGGGCCAGGGCTCGCAGTGGGCCGGCATGGGCCGCGAGCTGTACGCCGTCGATCCGGTCTTCGCCGCCACCATCGACCGCTGCGCCCGGGCGCTGGCCCCGCACGTGGACTGGGACCTGACCGCGGTGGTCACCGGCGCGGCCGGCGAGGACTGGCTGACCGAGGTGGACCAGGTGCAGCCCACCCTGTGGGCGGTCTCGGTCGCGCTCGCCGAGGTCTGGCGGGCCGCGGGCGTCGAGCCCGACGTGGTGATCGGGCACAGTCAGGGCGAGGTGAGCGCCGCCACCGTGGCCGGCATCCTCTCCTACGAGGACGCGGCCCTGGTGGTCGCGGGGCGCAGCACCGTGGTCAAGCGCACCTCGGGCCACGGCCGGATGCTGGCCGTCGACCTGAGCCCGGAGGCCGCCGCGAAGGCGCTGGAGGGCTTCGAGGAGAGCGTCTCGCTGGCCGTCAACAACGGCCCGCGCTCCTGCGTGCTGTCCGGCGACGGCGACTCGGTGCTGGTGCTCAAGGAGCTGCTGGAGGCCGAGGGCACCTTCTGCCGGCTGGTCAACGTGGACTACGCCTCGCACAGCCCGCAGATGGACGAGCTGCACCAGGACCTGCTCACCGCCCTGGCCCCGGTGCGTCCGCGCACCGGCGGCACCCCGCTGTTCTCCACCGTCCGGCTGGCCGAGTTCACCGGCCCCGAGATGGACGCCGCGTACTGGGCGGAGAACCTGCGCCGCCCGGTGCTGTTCGCCGACGCCGTCCAACGGCTCTTCGACGAGGGCGTCACCCACGTGGTGGAGATCAGCCCGCACCCGATCCTGGCGAACGCGCTCGCCGAGCTGGCCGCCGAACGGGCCGAGCAGCCCCGGGTGCTGACCACGCTGCGCCGCAAGTCCGGCAGCCCGGCCGACCTGGAGCTGGCGCTGGCCCGCGGCTACGTGGCCGGTCTGGAGCCGTTCGGCCGGCTCTCCCGGGCCGGTCACGCGCCGGCCCCGGGCTACCCGTGGCAGCGCCAGAACTACTGGGTCCAGCCGGCGCGCGGCGGGCGGCGCGGCGGCGACCTGGCCTTCGCGCTGAACCCCGCGGTCACCGAGCGGGACCTGTGGCAGGGCGAGCTGGAGCTGGGTCAGGAGGACACGCCCTGGCTGACCGACCACCGGGTGCACGAGGCCGTGGTGCTGCCCGGGGTGGCGATGCTCTCACTGGCGGTGGACGCCGCCGTGGTGCGCACCGGCGCGGTGCCGGGGGCGCTCGCCGAGGTCGAGTTCAGCGACAACCTGACGCTCGGCCAGGACCCGGCCCGGCTCGCGGTGCTGTGGCGCGAGGACATCGCCGAGGGCGCGGGCTTCACGCTGGCCTCGCTGCCGGCCCAGGGCACCGACTGGTCCACCCACGCCACCGCCCGGCTGGCGCTGCACCGGCCCGCGGCGGGTGCGGCGGCCTTCCCGGCGCACCTGACCCGGGGCACCGAGCAGCAGGTGGCCGCCTTCTACGCCGACTGCGCCGCCCGCGGGCTGAACTACGGGCCCACCTTCCAGGGGCTGCAGCGGCTGTTCACCGGCGCCGACGCGGCGGGCGGAGCGCCGGCCGAGGCGCTGGGCGAGGCGCTGGGCGAGGTCGTGCTGCCGGAGCGCTGCCGGGCCGGCGCCCGCGCGCACGGCCTGCACCCCGCGCTCTGGGACGCCGCCCTCCAGGTCTCGCTGACCCTGCGGGAGGACGGGCGCACGGTGGTGCCCCGGTCGATCGGGCGGGTCGAGCTGCACCAGGAGCCCGCCGAGCCGGTCACCCACCTCTGGTCGCACGCGGTGCGCCGCGGCGACACCGTCTACGACCTGTACCTGTTCGACGCCGAGCGGCGGCCGCTGATCAGCATGACCGGCCTGGTGCTGCAGCCGCTGGCGGACTCCGCGGTGGCCGGCGCCGACGAGTCCCGGGACTACCGCCTCGACCTGGTCGAGCAGCCCCGGGCGGCGGCCGCGGCCGGGGCGCTGCCGGAGCCGAGCGGCCCCTGGTGGGTCTACGGTCCCGACGCGGCCGAGCTCGCCGCGGCCCTGGGCGCGGGCGCCGAGGTGCGCAGCGAGCCGCCGGTCGCGGGCGAGGCCCCCGCCGGGCTGGTCTTCACCGCGCCGACCGCCGCGCACGGGCTGGGCGCGCAGCGCCTGGGCCTGCTGACGCTGACCGAGCTGGTCCGGGCCGGGGTGGCGCTGGTGACCCCGCCGAAGCTGGTGGTGGTCACCCGGCAGGCGCAGGCCGCCGGGGCCGCGGACCGGCCCGACCCGGGCGCGGGGCTGTACTGGGGCTTCGGCCGGGTGCTGCGCCGCGAACACCCCGAGCTGCGGCCGCTGCTGCTGGACGTCGGCGGGGAGACCGAGGAGGCCGTGCCGGGCACCGGGTGGGCCGCCGGGGTCGCCGCCGAGCTGGCGGCGCTCGACGACGAGGACCAGGTGGTGCTGCGGGCCGGTCGCCGGCTGGTCGGCCGACTGGTCACCGGCTCGGCCGCCACCGAGGAGGACGCGGCCGGCGCTGCCGACGGCTCCGCCGCGGGCCGGCCCGCCTGGCAGCGCCCGGAACGGGCCTACCGCCTCTCGCCGGACCGGCCCGGGCTCTGGGAGGGCCTGGCCTTCCGGCCGCTGCACCGCCGCCCGCCGCAGGCCGGCGAGGTGGAGGTCGCCGTCACCGCCTCCGGGCTGAACTTCCTCGACGTGATGAAGACCATGGGCAGCTACCCCGACCCCTACGGCGCCACCCTGCTCGGCACCGAGTGCGCGGGCACCGTGGTCGCGGTCGGCGACGGGGTGCCGGACCTGGCGGTGGGCGACCGGGTCGTCGCCTGCGGGTTGCCGGCGCTGGCCTCGCACCTGACCGTGCGGGCCGACCACGTCCGCCCGATCCCCGCGACCATGAGCGACCGGGACGCGGCGGCGCTGCCCACCGTGCTGGCCACCGCCTGGTACGGGCTGGTCGAGCTGGCCCGGCTGGCCCCGGGCGAGACCGTGCTGATCCACTCGGCCGCCGGCGGACTGGGCCTGGCCGCCGTGCAGATCGCCCGACTGCTCGGCGCCACCGTGATCGCCACCGCCGGCAGCGAGCGCAAGCGGCAGCACCTGGCCGCGCTCGGCGTGACGCACGTGCTGGACTCCCGCTCGCTGGCCTGGGCCGACCAGGTCCGCGGGATCACCGGGGGCCGCGGCGTCGACGTGGTGCTCAACTCGCTCACCGGGGCGGCGATCCCGCGCGGCCTGGCGGCGCTGGCCGAGGGCGGCCGGTTCGTCGAGGTGGGCAAGAAGGACATCTACGGCTCCCGGACCATCGCGCTGGACGCCTTCCGCAAGGGCATCAGCCTCTCCTCGGTCGACCTGATCGCCCTGATGGTCCGTCAGCCGGAGCGGTTCGCCCGGGTGCTGGCCGCGGTCTGGGAGCGGGTCGCGGACGGGCGGCTCACGCCGCTGCCGGTGACCGCCCACCCGGTCGGCGAGGCCGCCGAGGCGCTGCGGGCGATGTCCCACGGCGAGCACATCGGCAAGTTCGTGCTCACCGCCGAGCCCGGTGCGCTGCCCCCGGTCGGCCCCGAGCCGTTCACCGACGGGCGGCTGCGGCCGGACGCCGCCTACCTGATCACCGGCGGTCTGGGTGCCCTCGGCCTCTCGCTCGCCGAGCACCTGGCGGACCGCGGCGCGGGCGCGCTCGCCCTGCTCGGCCGCTCGGCGCCGAGCGAGGCCGCGGCGCAGCGGATCGCGGCGCTGCGCGAGCGCGGGGTGCAGGTCGCCCACCACCGGGTGGACGTGGCCGATCCGGCCGCGCTGGCCGGGGTGCTGGACCTGGTCCGCACCCAGCTCGGCCCGCTGCGCGGGGTGGTGCACGCGGCCGGGTTGCTCGACGACGCCACCGTGCTCAACCTGACCCCCGCCCAGCTGGAGCGGGTGCTGGCCCCGAAGATCGACGGCGCCCGTCACCTGGACGCCGCCACCGCCGGGGACCCGCTCGACTTCTTCGTGCTCTTCTCCTCCGCCGCGGCGCTGATCGGCAACGCCGGGCAGGCCGCCTACGCGGCCGCCAACTCCTACCTGGACACGCTGGCCCAGGCCCGCCGCCGGCGCGGCCTGCCCGCGCTGAGCGTCCAGTGGGGGCCCTTCACCGGGATCGGCCTGGCCGCCGCCGACGACCTGCGCGGCTCCCGGCTGGCCGAGCGCGGCATGGGCGGCTTCACCGCCGAGGAGGCCTGGCGGGCGCTGGACGGCTACCTCGGCTCGGCCGACCTCCAGCAGGTCTCCTACCTGGACCTGGACCTGCGCCAGTGGTTCGACTCCTACCCGGACACCGCCGGCCTGGCCAGCTGGAGCCTGCTGCGGCAGGCGGCCCGGCAGGGCGGCCCGGCGGCGGGCGGCAACGAGTTCCTCGCCGGGCTCGCCGCGACGACCCCCGAGGAGCGGGCCGCCCTGGTGGAGGGCCGGGTGCGCGAACTGGCCGGCCGGGTGCTGCGCCTGGAGGCCGGGACGATCGACCGGGAGAGCGCCTTCAAGTCCCTCGGCCTGGACTCGCTGATGGGGCTGGAGTTCCGCAACCGGCTGGAGTCGGCCTTCGGCCTGCGGCTCTCCCCCACCCTGCTGTGGACCTACGGCACCGTGCGCGCGCTCTCCGGGGCGCTCGTGGAGCGGCTGGCGGAGTCCACGGCGGCGGGGACCGACGGCACCGACGGGACGGCGGCCTGATGACCACCACGACCTCCCCCGCCCTCACCCGGGCCATGGAGACCATCCGCCGGCTGCGGGCCGAACTGGCCGCCGCCCAGGCCGACCAGCCGCTGGCGGTGGTCGGGATCGGCCTGCGCCTGCCGGGCAGCATCGCCGACGTGGACGGCTACTGGCAGGCCCTGGCCGCCGGCCGCGACCTGACCGGCCCGCTGCCGGAACGGCGCAAGGGCCCGTTCGCCGACCGGTGGGCCGGCCTGCCGCAGCACGGCGGCTTCCTGGACGAGGTGCTGGACTTCGACGCGGAGTTCTTCGGCATCAGCGAACGGGAGGCCCGGGCCCTGGACCCGCAGCAGCGCCTGCTGCTGGAGACCGCCTGGGAGGCACTGGACGACGCCGCGCTGCCCGCGCCCCGGATCGGGGCGCTGCGCACCGGCTTCTTCGTCGGCATCACCAACCGGGACTACGACGACTGGCGACCCGCCGAGTCCGACTTCCTCTGGGGCGTGGGCAACGCACACTGCTACGCGGCCGGGCGGGTCGCCTACACCCTGGGCTTCACCGGCCCGTCGATGACCGTGGACACCTCCTGCTCGTCCTCGCTGGTCGCCGTCCACCTGGCCCGCCAGGCCCTGGTCCGCGGCGAGTGCGACCTCGCGCTCGCCGCGGGCGTCAACCTGATCGTCTCGCCGGGCTCCACCCGGCTGATCGCCCAGTCCGCGCTGCTCGCCCCCGACGGCCGGTGCAAGCCCTTCGACGCGGCGGCCAACGGCTTCACCCGCTCCGAGGGCTGCGGAGTGGTGGTGCTCAAGCGGCTGGCCGACGCCGAACGGGACGGGGACCGGATCCACGCCGTGGTGCAGGGCACGGCGGTCAACCAGGACGGCCGCTCGGCCAGCATCACCGCGCCCAACGTGCTCTCCCAGATCGACCTCTTCCGGGCCGCCCTGGCGGACGCGGGCCTGACCGCGGACGACATCGGCCTGGTCGAGGCGCACGGCACCGGCACGGCGCTGGGCGACCCGATCGAGATGGAGGCGATCGTCGCCGGCCTGGACCGCAAGGCCGGCTCGCCCCCGCTGCGGGTCGGCTCGGTCAAGGCCAACCTGGGGCACCTGGAGTCGGCAGCGGGCATGGCCGGCCTGATCAAGGCGGTGCTCTGCGTGCGGCACGGCGCCGTTCCGCCGCTCACCCACTTCCGCACCCTCAACCCGCGGATCGACCTGACCGGCACCGGCATCACCCTGCCGACCGCGCTGGAACCCTGGACGGACGGCGGGCGGTTCGCGGCCGTCAGCTCCTTCGGGATGAGCGGCACCAACGCCCAGGTGATCGTGGGAGCGGCACCGGAGGCCGGGGTGGAGGTACCGACGCCGGCCCCGGTCACCGGGTTCGAACTGTCCGCCCGCACCCCGCAGGCCCTGCGCGCGCTGGCCGACGCCTACCGGCAGCGGCTGGGCGAGCTGACGGACGACCAGTACGGCGCGTTCGCCTACACCGCCACCCACGGACGCGCCCGCCACCCGCACCGCGCCCGGATCACCGCCCCCGACCCGGCCACCGCCCGCGCCGCCCTCACGGCGCTGGCCACCGGCACCCCCACCGCGGCGGTCACCCTGACCACCGACGACACCCCGGCCCCCGCCGCGGACCTCCCCCGCACCGTCCTCGACCTCCCCCACTACCCGTGGCAGCGCCGGCACCTGGCGGTCGAGCCGGAGCGCACCGACGCCTGACCGCGTCACCACCGAACAGCCGCCAACCACGCCGGTGGCGCTGCCCTGACCTGGGCAGCGCCACCGGCCGTTCGCATCCGTCAGACGGAGGTGGCGAGCGCCACCGGGCGCCACTGGTCGAGCTCCCGCCGCACCAGGTCCAGCTTGGCCTCGACCCGGTCGACCGCGTCCGCGCCCAACTGCAGGCGCAGCGGGGGCTCGGCGGCCTCGGTCACGTCGACGATGGCGTGCGCCGCCTTCACCGGGTCGCCCGGCTGGCGGCCGTCGTTCCGGGCCAGCGCCTCGCGCACCGCACCCGCGCCCGCGGTGTAGTCGGTGATGGTGGCCGGCTCGGTCCGCAGGCTGGAGCCGCTCAGGAAGTCCGTGCGGAAGCCGCCCGGCTCGACGATCGTGACCCGGACCCCGAGCGGAGCCAGCTCGCCGTGCAGCGCCTCGGAGATGCCTTCGAGGGCGAACTTCGAGGCGCCGTACACCCCGACCGCCGGTGCGGTGGCGAACCCGCCCACCGAGCCGATGGTCAGGACGTGCCCGGACCGCTGGGCGCGCAGCGTCGGCAGGGTCGCCCGCAGGGTGTTGAGCACGCCGAACACGTTGACGTCGAAGAGCGCCCGGGCAGCCTCGTCCGAGGTCTCCTCGACCGCGCCGACGAGGCCGTACCCGGCGTTGTTGACCACCACGTCGATCCGCCCGAACCTGGCCAGCCCGGCCGCCACGGCGTCGGCCAGCTGCGCCGGCTCGGTCACGTCCGCCTGCACCGCCAGCAGTCCGTCCGGCTGCTGCGGGTACGCCTCGAGCACCGCCGCGGCGTCCCGCGCCGTGGCGATCACGCGGTGCCCGCGCTCCAGGGCCGCCCGGGTGATCTCCGCGCCGAGCCCGCGCGATGCTCCGGTGACCAACCACACGCTCATGTTTCTCTCCCCGTTGTGATGAACCGACGGCTCGACGCTAGTTCCTAGAGTCGGGTCTAGATCAACTGCCGGATTCCCGCCCGCGGCCCGTACAGCCCGACAGCCCCACGCCGGCGGCGTGGGGCTGTCGGGCCGCGGGGCCGTCGGGCTGCGCGGGGGAACGGGCTGTCAGGCTGTGCGGTGCGCGGTGTGCAGCGGCGAACACGGGCCAGGCCCGCCCAGGACACCCCCTACCCCGGCACCAGCTCCGGGAGGCGGTCCGTGGCCTCGGTCAGCACCGCGCGCAGCACGGGCGCGTGGCGCGGTTCCCCGAAGGCGAAGTGGCCGCCGCTGAGGGTGACCACGCGGCAGGCCGCGGTGGTGTGGTGCTGCCACTCGGGGAGGGTGGCGGGGTCCACCAGCGGGTCGGCCAGGCCGCCGAGGACCGTGATCGGCAGGTCGACACGCAGCGCCGCGAAGTCCGCCGCCGCCGCCTCGCCCAGGCGCAGGTCGGCGGCCAGCCGGGCGAGCAGGCCGGCCCGGAGGTCGGCGTCGGCGAGGACGGCCGCCGGGGTGTCGCCGGCCGCACCGAAGACCTCCAGCAGCTCCGCCTCGGTCCTGGCCCGCAGCGCGGCCCGGGGGCGGTCGCCGGGGACCTGCGCGGCGAGCACCAGGTGCGCGCAGTTCGCGGCCCCCAGGCGGGCGGCGGTGTGCAGGGCGAGCAGGGCGCCGACGCTGCAGCCGAAGAGCACCAGCGGCAGCGGCGGCAGCCCGTCCAGCGCCGCTGGCACCCGGGTCAGCAGCTCGGCCAGGTCGGTGGCGTCGGGGGCCTCGGCGAAGCGGTGCTCGCGGCCGGGCAGCGTCACCCCGAGGACCTCCAGGTCGGCGGGCAGCAGCGCCGCGAGCCCGGCCAGCGCGTGCGGTCCGGACCCGGCGTGCGGGAAGAGCAGGACCCGCCCGCGCGGCCGCTCGGGCACCCGCAGCTCGGTGAACCAGAGCTCGGCCTCGCGCACCAGCACCCCGCCCCTCACGCGCCCTCCTCGAACGGGGCCAGCAGCGCCTGCGTCACCTCGCGCAGCCGGGCCCGACCCACGGCGTCGTACACCGCGTCGTGCGCCCGGCCGCGGCGGCTGCCGTCGAAGTACTCGCCGCTGTAGGAGCCGCCGGCGGGGCCGATGGCCAGGTTCAACACCGGGGCCACCCCGGCGCTGGCCGGCACCCAGGGGGCCAGGCCGGTCTCGCGCACCTGGCGGGTGTCCATGAAGGTGGCCGGGTGCAGGCAGTTGACGGTGATGCCGAGGTCGCGGACCTCCTCGGCCAGGTCCACGGTGAACGCCGCCAGCGCGAACTTGCTCCGGAAGTAGGCGTCGGCGCCGCCGTAGTGGTGGTCCATCCGCAGGTCGCGCAGGTCCACGGGGGCCTGCCCGATCGAACCCACGTTGACCACCCGGGCCGGGGCGGAGGCCGCCAGCAGCGGGACCAGCAGCCTGGCCAGCAGGGCCGGGGCCAGGTAGTTGACCGCGAGCCGGAGTTCGTGGCCGTCGGCGCTCAACTCCCGGGTGCGGTGCGGCGGCGGGCCGGCGCCGATCCCGGCGTTGTTGATCAGGACGTGCAGTTCGGCGTGCTCCGCGCGGATCCGGTCGGCCAGCGCCCGGACCTCGGCCAGCGCGGACAGGTCGGCCACCAGTGGGTCGGCCTCGCCGCCGGCCGCGCGCAGTTCGGCGGCCAGCGCCTCGGTGCGGGCCCGGTCACGGCCGTGCACCAGCACGTGCCGGCCCTGCTCGGCCAGGCTCACGGCGAGCTCGCGCCCGAGCCCGGAGGTGGCGCCGGTGACCAGCACCGTGCGGCGGCCGCCGCCGGGTGCGGCGGACCCGCCGCCGATCGTGGCGATGGTGTTCATCGTCTGCTCACTCTCCTCGTTCGCCCGTCGGTTCCGGCATCCTCAGTTCCACCGCGACCATCACCAGGGTCCGGTCGGAGGTGTTGGTCAGGTAGTGGCTGAAGGGCAGCCGGTCGGGACCGTTGAACCGCACGTCCCCGGTCGACACCGCGCCCTTCGCCAGGAGTTCGCCGTCCGGACTGCGCGACTCCCCCTCCGCCCCGGAGACCACGATGCTCACCCAGGGGTGGCGGTGGGTGTGGGCGGGCCGGCTGCCACCGGGCGGGACCCGCTCGACCCAGACCTTCACGAAGGGCTGGTCCACCACCAGTTCGGTCTCCAGCTCCTGCCACGGCTCAGCGTGCTCCGGCACCGGCCACCTCCCCGATCGCACCGAGCAGCCGCTGCGGGTTCTGCTCGAAGAAGGTGGCGAGCAGCGCGTCGTCCACCCCGGCGGCACGCAGCTGCGGCAGCACCCGCAGGTGCAGGTGCGAGTAACTCCACTGCGGTGACAGCGCGGCCCGTTGCTCCTGCGTCACGTGGTCGATGAACGAGGCGCAGTCGTGCGACAGCAGCAGCGACCCGGCGTACCCGTCCTCGGCCAGCGCGACGGCGTTCGCCACCCGCGCGGCGTCCGGGAAGAGGGCTTCCATGCCGAACCGGTCGATGCCCAGGAAGGCCCCGGTGGCGGCCAGTTCGCGCAGGTGGCCGAGGTCCTCGCTCTCGCCCGCGTGGGCCAGCACCACGTGGTCGGCGGGTACGCCCCGGTCGGTGAGCAGCTCCAGCACGCCGAGCGCGTTGCGGCTCACCGGGTCGGTGTGCACCACCACGGGCACGCCGGTGCGCCGGTGCACCTCGGCGACGGCATCCGCCAACCGGCGGACCGTGGCGTCGGGTTCGGGCTGCTCGGTGGCGAACTTGAGCAGGGCGGCGCGCACCGAGCTGCCGGCGATGCCGTCGCGGATGTCGGCCTCCAGCAGGTCGACCACCGGCTCGGGTCCCTCCAGCAGGGCGCCGGGACCCCGGTAGCGGATGATCTGCGGCAGGCCGTCGATCGCGTAGATGCCGGTGGCGAGCACGATGTTCACCCGGGTGCGGGCGGCCACCTGCTCGACCAGCCCGAGGTCGCGGCCCTGCCCGAGCACGGTCATGTCGACGATGGTGCGCACGCCGAGCTCGTAGGCGGCCTCCAGCTGGGCCGCGGCGAGCTCGACGCCGGCCGCGTGGTCCCAGAGGTCCGGGTAGTTCTGGTGGAACTCGGGGTTGCGGACGAAGAGGTGCTCGTGCGGGAGCACCACACCGAGCTGGTCGGCGGCCACCTCGCCGCGCACGGTGGGCACGCCGGGCCGGGATTGCGGGGTCACGGAAGGTCTCCTGAGGGTTCGTCGGTCCTGCGGTTCGGCAGGCTGTTCGCTGTTCGGGAAGGCGCCCGGCGGCTCCGGGCCGCCGCTGCTCCGCTACTCCGCTACTCCGCCAGCTCGGCCAGCAGCGGGCTGGGTCGGACGTAGGTGAAGGCGAGCGCGAACCGCTCCCACTCCACCTCGGCGATGACCACGTCCGGGTCGGTGCCGGCCAGCGACAGCTCCAGGGCCGCCATCGCGGCGGCCGGGGGCATCGAGGTCAGGCCCAGGCGGTTGAGCTGGGCGGAGTGTTCGGGGTTGTCGGCGGCCATGCCCTGGTCCGCCCACGGCCCCCAGGCGAACGCGCCGCCGGCCAGACCGCGGCCGCGGCGCCGGGCGACCAGCGCGTCCAGGTAGGCGTTGGCCGCGGAGTAGGCGCCCAGGCCCCCGCCGCCGCCCCAGATGCCGGCGATCGAGGAGAAGACCAGGAAGGCGTCGAGGGGGGTGTCGCCGACCAGTTCGTCCAGGTGCGCGCCGCCGGCGACCTTGGCGGTGATGGCATGGGCCAGCGTCGCGAGGTCGGTGTCGGCGAGCGCGGCGGCCCGGTCGACCCCGGCCGTGTGCACCACGGCGGTCAGCGGCAGCTCGGGCGGCACCTCCCGGAGGACCCGGGCCAGCGCCTCGCGGTCCGCCACGTCGCAGGCCGCCACCGTCACCCGGGCCCCCGCCCGCTCCAGCTCGGCGCGCAGCTCCGCCGCACCGGGCGCCGCGGGGCCGCGCCGGCCGGTCAGCACCAGGTGTTCGGCGCCGTGCCCGGCCGCCCAGCGGGCCAGGTCGCCGCCGAGCGCCCCGGTGCCGCCGGTGATCAGCACCGTGCCGCGCGGCTGCCAGCGGCTGCGCGCGCCCGCCGCGACGGGCGCGGCACGGGCCACCCGGCGGGCGAAGGCCCGCTCCGCCCGGACCGCGACCTGGTCCTCGCCGCACCCCGCGAGCACGCCGAGCAGCCGGTCCGCCACCCCGGTGTCCCAAACGGCGGCCGCCGGCAGGTCCAGCAGCCCGCCCCAGCGGTCGGGGTGCTCCAGGGCGGCCACCCGGCCCAGGCCCCAGACCTGTGCCTGCAGCGGGGCGGTCAGCAGGTCCTCGGGGCCGACCGAGACCGCGCCGCTGGTGACGCACCAGAGCGGCGCGGGCGCGGCGGCCTCGCCCAGCGACCGGATCAGGGCCAGGGTGGCCGCCAGCCCGGCGGTCACCGCCGGGTGGTCGGCGCGCGGGCGCTCGTCCAGGCCCAGCAGGGAGAGCATCCCGGCCGGGGCCGCCCCGCCGGCCCATACGGCCTGCTGCGCGGTGGGCAGCGCCGCCTCCGGGGCGAGGCCGTCGACCTCGACCCGGCGGACGGTCGCGCCCGCCCGGGTCAGCGCCTGCGCGCAGGCGTCCGCCAGCCGGGCGGCGGGCGGGACGGCGGCGGCGGGCGGCAGCAGGAGCAGCCAGTCGCCCGGGACACCGTCATGTGCGTTCACTGCCAAGGGCGTCCAGCTGACGCGGTAGCGCCAGTCGGCCACCAGCTGCTCGGTCGACACGGACATTGGGCCGTCAGCCTCCAGGCTCGGGATCCGGATGGCCGCGCCCGGCTCGGTCACGGGCGGCGGCGGACAGGGGCGCGCCCCGGGACTCGGCCGACGGACCCGGCGCTGGCTCGGGGTCGTCGGTGCGGGCGCGGGCGCTCCTGATCGCCGAGCCTAGTCGGCTGCTCCGCTGCCCGGCCGCAGTGCGGCCAGGCCCGGCCCACGGCTGCGCCAGAGTGCCGCTGGAACGGCCTCCGGGCACCGGGTGCCGGCCGACCGTCAAGCCGCACCCGCCCGTCCCCGAGCGGTCCTTGAGTGTGGGTCAAGCCGCTCTTGACTGGGCCCGCCCCGCTCCTCGCACCCGTACCGAGAGTGACCGCAACGCGCATCGATCCGCTGCTCAGCGTTCCGAGCCGGGTCCCGTGCGGGCTGTCATGCCCCGAACGGGCCCTGTCCACACCGGGATTGCTCATCGCCGTACCCGCTGCGCACCGTGATACACAGAGCTCGAACGCAGGTCCTCCGCACCTTGGCGTCTCCGCAACGCGGCGTCTCCGCAACGCGGCGTCTCCGTACCTGCGCCTCTCCATACCTGCGCCTCTGCGCACCTGCGCCCCTTCGAACAGCTACGCCCCCGGACGCGCCGCGACTCCCGATCCGCCGTCCGCCCGGGCCGACCCCAAGGTGGGACACACGTTGAACCATGTCAGCCGTCGTCGATTCCTCTCCGTCTCGGCCGCCGGCGGTGCCGCGGTCTCGCTGGCCGCCGCCGGAGCCGGCCCGGCCCTGGCGGACGGCAGCACCGGCTCGAGCGGCTCCGCCGCCGCCGGCGCCACGACCAGCACCAGCACCAGCACCAGCAGCGGCCTGTTCGGCTGTCCGCCGGCCGGGGCCGTGACCGTCACCCCGACCGACCCGCGGTACGGCTACCTGACCGCCCGCGGCGCGAACCGGCGCTTCACCTCGACCGCCGCGACGATCCACCAGGTGTTCACCCCGCAGCAGGTGGTCGCGGCCGTGGCCCAGGAGGTGGCGGCCGGGCGGCAGATCGCCGTGCGCAGCGGCGGCCACTGCCTGGACGCGCTGGTGGACGTGCCCGCGGTGCAGTCGGTGATCGACGTCTCCCAGATGAAGGACGTCTACTTCGACCCGACCCACCAGGCCTTCGCCGTCGAGTCCGGCGCGATGCTGCAGGACGTGTACAAGCAGCTGCTGCTCGGCTGGGGCGTGGTGGTCCCCGGCGGCACCTGCCCGACCGTGGGCATCGGCGGCTACGTGCAGGGCGGCGGCTTCGGCTCGATGACGCGGCAGTACGGCTTCTGCGTGGACCACCTCTACGGCGTCGAGGTGGTCACGGTGGACGCCGCGAACAACGTCCAGCTGGTGGTGGCGACCAACGACCCGGCCGACCCCAACCAGGACCTCTGGTGGGCGCACACCGGCGCGGGCGGCGGCAACTACGGCGTGGTGACCCGCTACCTGTTCCGTTCCCCGAACGCCACCGGCACCGACCCCGGCACCCTGCTGCCCGCCCCGCCGGCCACCAACCTGGTGACCACGGTGGCCTGGCCGTGGAGCGGCCTGACCCAGAACGACTTCGTCACCCTGGTCACCAACTACGGCACCTGGATGGCGGCCAACAGCGCGGACGGCAGCCCGTACGCGAGCATGTTCAGCGCGCTGATCCTGGAGCAGGCCAGCGCCGGCGCGTGCGCGATGGTCTGCGAGATCGACGGCACGCTGCCGAACGCGGCCGACCTGATGAGCTCGTTCGTGGCCGCGGTGAACGCGGGCGTCAGCGCCCCCTCCAAGGTCACCCAGGTCCCGATGCCCTGGCTGGACGCCCAACTGGCCGGCCTGTACGGCGGGTCGGCGGGTGCGCTCAACCGGAACAAGGGCAAGGGCGCCTACCTGCGCAGCCCGTACACCGCCGCGCAGGCCACCACGCTCTACACCTACCTCTCCAGCGACACCTACTCGGGCCTGGGCGCGCTCGCCCTGTTCTCCTTCGGCTGCCGCGCCAACACCGTGGCGCCGTCGGCGACCGCGAACCCGCACCGTGACTCGATCATGCTCAGCTACCTGGCCACCTACTGGTCCGACCCCACCCAGGACGACCAGCACATCGCCTGGCTGCGCGCCTTCTACACCGAGCTGTACGGGACCACCGGCGGGGTGCCGGCGCCGGGCACCGGCACCGACGGCAGCTACATCAACTACCCCGACGTGGACCTGGCCGATCCCGCCCAGAACACCTCGGGCATCCCCTGGTCGACCATCTACTTCAAGGACAACTACGCCCGGCTGCAGGCGATCAAGCAGCGCTACGACCCGCAGAACCTGTTCCGGCACCCGCTCTCCGTCCAGCTGCCGGGCTGAACCGACCGACCGATCCGCCGTCCTGTCCGGCGCGCAAGCACTCAAGGGGGATTCGACTTGCGTTACGAGCTTCTGGGGCCGCCTCGCCTGGTCCGCGACGGTGAGGAGTTCCTGCTCAGCGCCGCCAAGCTGGAGCTGCTGCTCTGCACCCTGCTGGCCCGCACCGACCAGACCGTCGCGAGCCACCAGTTGCTCGACGAGCTGTGGCCCGACCACCCGCCCCGGCGCGCCGAGGCGAGCCTGCACGTCTACGTCTCGCAGCTGCGCAAGTTCCTCGCCGGCCTGGGCGACGGCGAGCAGCCGATCGTCACCCGCTCGCCCGGCTACATGCTCCGCCTCGGCCCGGACCGACTCGACCTGCAGGACTTCCAGGAGACCCTGGCCGGGGGCCGCGAGCCGCTCACCAAGGGGCACCCGAAGGAGGCGGGGCTGGCCTTCGAGGCGGCGCTCGCGCTCGGCCGCGGGCCGGTGCTGGGCGGGCTCGGGGGCGGGCCGATCCTGGCCGGCCTGACCACCCGGTTCGAGGAGTCCCGGCTGGAGTGCCTGGAGCTGATGATCGAGGCGAAGCTGCGGCAGAACCGGCACCGGGAGGTGGTCGGGCTGCTGTACTCGCTGATCACCGAGCACCCGTTGCGCGAGGCCTTCTACCAGTTCCTGATGGTGGCGCTGCACCGGTCCGACCGGCAGGCCGACGCGCTGCTGGTCTACCAGCGGGCCCGGCGGACCATGATCGACGAGGTCGGGGTGGAACCCTGCCGCGCGCTGCGCGACCTGCACGAGGCGATCCTGCTGGAGAACCGGATGCCACCGCTGCAGATCGCGGTCTGAGACGGCCTGACGCGGCCTGACGCGCCGGTAGGACCGAACGGCGGGCTGCCGACGGGGATCCCCGTCG